>DIQC01000058.1:5949-25003 GCA_002426495.1 Thermacetogenium sp. UBA5472 | reverse complement strand
TCACCAGGAATGGTGAAGGGTATGAAAGCAACTTTTTCATTGATGCGAGCAACGCCTTCTCCCCGGTGGGTGATTCCATCGATTAGACAGCGCATAATAAACTCCTTCATTTACCTGGAGAGCAACCAGAACAAGTGGCCTCGGCGGTATTGATTTGGTGGCTATATCTCTAAACTGAAGGGATTATAACCGTCCCTCCGATTGGTCTGTTTTTCTCATCTACGTGAACAACTTGTGGTTTATGATCCTTTACCTTTCCTTCCTCCACTTGTGCATAGGCGAGGATGATCAGGATATCGCCAGGCTGGCCAAGGCGAGCGGCTGCACCGTTTAAGCAGATCTCGCCGGAGCCAGATTCCCCTTCAATGACATAGGTTTCAAACCGCGCACCATTGTTGTTGTTGACCACCTGTACCTTTTCGTAAGGGAGGATGTCCGCTGCCTCTAAAAGGTCCCGGTCGATGGTGATGCTCCCTACGTAATTCAGATCTGCATCGGTCAAAACAGCGCGGTGTATCTTTGATTTCAGCATAAAACGATACATGGCTACACCTCCAGGTCGATGTTGTCGATAAGCCTGGTTTTTCCCACAAGAACAGCTGCAGCTAGCAGTACTTTCCCCTCTAATACAGGCATCTCCTCAAGGGTTAAGCCATTTACTACCTCTACATAGTTGACCCGGACCCCAGGTGATGACTCTAGAACCCGCAGGATCTCCTTTCGCACTGCGGCTGCGTCCCGTTCACCTTTTTCGATCATCTGCTTGCCTGCGTTGAGAGCCTTAGGCAGTGCCAGGGCACTCTTTCTCTCCGCTGCGGAAAGATAGGTGTTGCGGGAACTCAAAGCCAGGCCGTCCTCTTCACGGACAATGGGACAGGTGACAATCTCGATAGGTAAATTGAGGTCATTGGCCATTTTCCTGATAACAATGGCCTGTTGAGCATCCTTCTGCCCAAAGTAGGCGCGATCCGGCTGGGCGATGAGGAAGAGCTTGAGAACCACAGTGGTCACACCCAAGAAATGCCCGGGGCGTGACCTTCCGCACATCTTCTCTGTTGCCTCACCCTTTACCTCCACATAGGTGTTGTAGCCCTGTGGGTACATCTCCTCTCCAGCTGGAGCGAAAACATAGTCAACTCCCACATTTTCAGCCAGTTTGTTATCCCGGTCCAGATCCCGCGGATAGGTAGCGAAATCTTCTTTTGGCCCGAACTGCAGCGGGTTGACAAAGTTGCTCATCACTACAACATCATTATCCTGGCGCGCTTTCGCGGCAAGGCTCAGGTGTCCCTGATGGAGATAACCCATTGTAGGCACTAACCCGATCGTCTTCCCCTCACCTTTCAGTTTCAGGGAAATATTTTGCATCTGTTTAATATTTCTGATAACTTCCATATATTCCAGTCCCTCATCAATCTTAGATTTGTAGGCATTTTTATCCGTAATCTACCCATAGCACTTTTTCATTTTAACCTTTTCCATTCCTCACTTACGGCTGAACTCCAGTTGTTTTTAGAAATATGGAGCCCCCATTACCTGCTAACTCAGTGATGCCCCCATTTCTGGCCGCTGAACCAGTGATTTGGAAAGTTGTCATACAGGATACCATTCCCTTATCACCCCTGAAACCAGTCCGTGGGTGGACACGAGAACCGTCCCCGTGTCCACCGTGTCTCGCCTTAGTAACATTGGTCTGGGCCTGGGAATTTCCCTTCTTGAACCTCTTTTTTGAAGGTTGTCAGAGCATCAATGATAACATCGTGCAAATTGGCATATTGCTTTACAAACTTCGGTACCTTTTTGCCTGTGCACCCCAGCATATCGTGAACGACCATCACCTGGCCGCTGCAGTGCGGTCCTGCACCACAGGAGAGTGTCGGAATCCTTAAATTATTGGTGATATCCTCTGCCACATCAGCGGGTATGCACTCCAGCACTATTGAAAAAGCCCCTGCTTCTTCCAGGATAACAGCATCCTCCATCAAGCGCCGTGCCGCATCCCCAGTCCTTCCCTGCACTCGAAACCCGCCAAACTGATTTACCGACTGCGGAGTCAGCCCCAGGTGGCCCATAACAGGAATACCTGTCTCCACCATAGCACGCACTGCATCTGCGCGCTCACGGCCGCCTTCCAGTTTCACTGCATGTGCTCCTGCCTCTTTGATGAAGAGCCCTGCATTCCAGACAGCATCTGCTACTGTTGTCTGGTAGGAAAGAAATGGCATGTCAGCTACTACCATCGCCCGCTTGGCTCCCCGAGACACTGCAGCGGTGTGGTGAAGCATCTCCTCCATGGTTACAGGCAGGGTGTTCTCATAACCGAGCACTGTATTGCCTACAGAATCCCCGATCAGCAGAATATCGATCTCTGCTTCATCCAGTAGTCGTGCTGTAGGATAGTCATAAGCTGTAAGCAGAGTGCTTTTGACCCCCTGTTCCTTCATCTCCTGCAGTGTTGCTGTTGTTACACGAGACATCACAAAACCTCCTAAGTTTTTTACAGTTACTGAAGTGCGTTCTTAGTTCAGAACTGCAAATAATTGACTAATAGTTCAATACAAAGCATTGTTACTCTTAGTTAATAGTTTACTAATGACTTAGTTGGGGCTGGACTCACACTTATAAGACACGGGAAACTTATGCCCGATCATCTGTTGACACAAGAGAACCGTCCCCTGTGTCTGCCCCTGTATCTAGTGCATACCATGCCAGTGATCTGCCAGAAGGGAGCGCAAGGCCTTGGCTTGTTCTTCACTTATTGTTCCCTTATTTATGGCTGTATCAACTGTTGCCAGCCCCAATATTTGGTAAGCACTGGCCAACTGCGGCAAATCCTCCATAGCCTGCAGGTGCTTCTTCACTGTGCCGCAATCCCCTCTGGAGATGGGTCCTGTCAGGGCTTTGGGTATCCCTAATTTCTTGACGTTCTCCAGTGTCCCAGTAACTAAAGGCAGAAAAGCGGCAAGTCTGAGCTCCTCCGGAACGCCCGCTTCGGCAAGCAGTTTCATAGCAGTATCCAACAGCGCCACCAAATAGTTGCTGGACACACTGGCCGCCGCATGGTAGAGAACCTTAGACTCTGAGTCGAGCATGAAGTGATTTCCCCCCAGGTCTTCTACCATTTTTATCGCCAAATCATATCCCCGGTCATCACCCTCAATACTGAAATAGGTTCCGGGAATGAGCTCAATGGCCCGCTCTACGCTGGCAAAGGACTGAATGGGATGAAGGGAGAGAGTAATCGCCCCTTGTTTTGCTGCAGCATCCAACAGCTGTGCGGTATGAGCACCGCTCATATGCAGAACCACCTGGCCAGAATAGAACGCCCCATCTGAGGCGACCTCCTCTGCCACATGGCCTATGGCATCATCTGAGGTTGTAAGAAAAAGCACCTCAGACCTCCTGGCTACATCCCCTTTAGAAAGGACAGGACAGTCCAACAGCTTTGCCATAGCCTGTGCAGACTCCTTTGTCCTGCTGGCAACACCGACTACCTGATAGCCTGCCTTTTGCAGTAAAACTGCCATGGCTGAACCAACTTTTCCGGCACCGATAAAACCGATCTTCAATATTTTCGCCCCCCAACTACCTGAAAAATCAAAAGCCTTCTCGATCATGATCAAGAAGGCTTATCAACATAAACTATAAAAAGCACCTTCCGTCTCAGTCCTTAAGTAGGTACAAGCGGTCAGTTGTCAAATTATTGCTTATTTCTGCGGTATCACACGGTATGGTACAGGTCCCATCCGCAACCGCGCCAGTATTATATCATAATGTGTAATTCCATGGAAGGGGAAATCCCCATTACATATTCATTGTGTTTCGACCTGCAAAATTAAAACACTTAACAAGCCTTTCCAATATTCGGCTTGTTCTAAAGCATGCCGGTAAGTGAGTGAATCTGTTTTGCATTCTCCGGCAAAGAAACAAACAACATGAACCGGTTCTGAACTATCACTTATAACAATACGCAGCCTGATATTGGATGCTTGCTTGACGGATGTTCCTGCTGCCTCGCTATAATTGATAAAAATTTGTGCAGATATAAGATCCTGATAAGAGATAATAGTGGTCTTAACCCTGTCCTCATATAGCTTTAGTAAACATATTTTCCTATTGACACTGTCAATAGCAATAGCCGAGTTGCCATCTTCACCAATATAAGATTGCGATACTGCAAAACCAACTAGATCATTTAGTTCTTCTGTCAGAGCCTTTTTCCTGTGGTATGTGCCTAAAATAAATGAAGAGGCAATAATTATCGCCAGAATACAAGCAAATATTATAAACAACCACAAAGTTCATCACTCCAATCTGTTGAGACACAAGGGGACGGTTCTCTTATGTCAAATGCGGCACCGGCACCCAACAGGGTAAAAAAACTGCTGGCAGGGGCTGATTAGGGCCTCCCTTAGATAATTATAGCAAATTGCCATGACAGCTTAGTGTCACATTATGCCAGCTAGAAATAATTTTGTTTCCCCTAGGAGATAATGAACTTTGCCCAAGTATCACCGATATACCGCAAAACGCAGCAGAAACCGTCAAGATGAAAGTTGTAGAGCATAGCAAAACGGATAGCTGAGCGGGGAAATGAATACCAACAGTGAGTAAAAAGTGCTAAAATGACAGCAACGCATTATAAATGATGGAGCCCGATGGAACACTATAGGAGTAACATTTTGACAAGGGGTGGTATTTATTAAACGAAAAGCCTGGGCGGTAATGTCGGTCGCTTACTTGGCAGGGGTGGCGGTGGCTATGAACCAGTTTAAAGTACCTCCAGTCATGCAGGGTTTGATGGATAGCCTTCATGTAGACATGGCAACTGGCGGTTGGCTAATGTCTGTCTTTTCCGTAGCAGGTGTGATTTTTGCACTTCCCGCTGCCTTCCTTTTAGGGCAGCTAGGGCCTAAGGCGACCGGACTCGCAGCTTTGGGATGCACCATCATCGGAGCAGTACCTTTACATTGGCTCCCGAAACAGCACCTCGTCCTGAACTGGCTGGAACAGCCTTAGCAGTAGTAATTTTAGGCCAGAACCTGGGAATGCTCATCGGACCGCCGCTGATTGCCAATAGTGCGGCTGAGGGTAATTGGGTAAACGGAACCTATCCGATAATTGCAGCGTGTGTTGTTGCCGTCATAGCAGTTTTATTGATGAGAAGTGGCAGAGGTAGCAGTATGTCAGCTTGACGTGGTACCTCAGAAAAGGAGGCATTGGATCAGATTATGAATAGGAACCTCAAATGTCCGGAATGTGGTGGTGAAAAGTTTGGCAAGGGTAAACTGAGTGGTTATGCAGCTCTACACCCCGTGGGAAAATTATTATCAATGGGCTCTGGGATTATCGCTCATGTCTGTGTGAATTGTGGTTATATCATAAAAATGCAGGCCGTAAAACCGCATATTTTCAAAGATAAGAAATAACTTTCCAAAGGCCAACATAAAGATACCGTCTTTTTGGTTAAACTAGCTATAGCCAGTCTCAGAGAATGAATGAAAGAATCGTGTAGACACAGGAGAACCGTCCGCCAGATATCCCGTTTCTCGTGATATCATTTTTGGAGATTATGGTAATTAAGAAATCGCCGGAACCGTCAGACTGTGCCAAATATGGAGGTTGGATATAGATGAAGAAACAGGAATTAGCTACTTTTGCCGGAGGTTGTTTTTGGTGTATGATTTCTCCCTTTAGCCAACTGCCGGGAGTTGAAAATGTCATATCTGGTTATACAGGAGGGCACAAAGAAAATCCAACATATGAAGAAGTGGCCTCTAAAACAACAGGACACCATGAAGCTGTACAGATAACCTTTGATCCCGAAGAAACATCATATGAGGAATTGCTCGAAATATTTTGGCGTCAAATCGATCCCACTGACCCCGGCGGCCAGTTTGCTGACAGGGGGGAGCCGTACCATACCGCTATTTTTTATCACAGCGAGGAACAAAAACAAAAAGCCGAGTCCTCAAAAAAAGCACTCGCTGCCAGTGGCAGATTCAATAAACCTATCGCAACAGAAATTATCCCAGCTGAAACCTTTTATGCCGCTGAAGAGTATCACCAAGACTTTTTCAAAAAAAATCCCTCACATTATAAACAGTACAGACGAGGTTCAGGAAGAGACACCTTTATAAAAGAGCACTGGCGCCAGGGGCAGGAAAAGGGCAAAGAGAATTTGCATCAAAAACTGACGAAAATGCAGTTTGACGTTACTCAAAAGGATGCTACAGAGCCCCCTTTCGACAACGAGTATTGGGATAATGAGAAGGAAGGAATTTACGTAGACATTGTTTCAGGAAAACCACTTTTCAGCTCACTGGATAAGTTTGATGCGGGATGTGGCTGGCCCAGTTTTACCAGGCCTCTTCACCCCGAAAGCGTCATAGAAAAAACTGATAAGAGCCATGGCATGATACGTACAGAGGTGAGGAGCAAGGAGGCAGACTCCCATTTAGGACACGTATTTAACGATGGCCTGCAACCTGGAGGGCTGCGTTATTGCATTAATTCTGCCGCACTTCGTTTTATACCAAAGGATGACCTAGAGAAAGAAGGCTACGGCCAGTACGCCGAATTATTTAATTAAAAGGGCTTGGCATGTGTCGCCCCGCACTTTCTAATCCTCCAAGGAATATACTGCTAATATTAGAAAATATTATAGTATTGGAGGAATTTTTATGCGGTTTTATTATGGTGAGAAAACAGTGCACCGGGTTTTGGATGAAGCAGAATTTTGGAAACGGCAGGAGGCAGAGCATACTGTAGTAATACGAGAGGTAGTCCCGAATCTAGAGTCACAATTTGTAAGCGAACTGGAAGAATTTCAGCGCCGTTTTGAGAAAACCAAAGGCAGAGTTGTCAGATATATAGAGACAGTGATCAGATCCAAAGGCCATATTTCTCCCGGTCTTGAGCAAGAAATACTTAAATTAATTGAATTCGCCATACGAGAAAGCCAACAATTTATAATGCTCTTAAACCGCATACTTGCAGAAAGTAATGCAGTACGCAGCAATCTAACGGCCCAAGTGGTTATCAATCATATTCGCCGGGAATCGGAATACTTTATAGGTATTGCTCAAACTATATTACACGGAACCGTCCGGTGATTGGCGATGGTCGGTCATATGGCAAACGAAACATCCCCCTGCCACCTTGCAACCCCGGTAACAGTATAATAACCTACAGTTATAAGATAGAATAAACACTAGCTTTACTAATGAGTCATCCGGGGTGAAGATTAATATGGATCAACATGAACTAGAAAAGTTAACCGAAGAAAAGAGATATCTTTTCTTAAAAGAAAAACTGGAAAAAACAAACGAAGTCGACATCGCTGAACTGTTGGAACCTTTAGATATTCATACCACATTACTGATCTTTAGAATGCTGCCCAAGGATGTAGCTGTAGATGTATTTGCACACTTTTCCATAGAGAAACAAAAAAACTTTGTCGGATTAGCAACAAATGAGGAATTAAAAGAAATAGTTGATGAATTGTTCTTTGATGACATGATCGACTTGATTGAAGAAATACCCGCAAACATAGTGAAGAAAATTTTACTGCATACCAGGGAAGAGCAAAGGGGCTTAATCAACCAATTTTTAAGATACCCGCCGGATTCCGCAGGCAGCATAATGACAATAGAATATGTGGATCTGAAAAAATCAATGACGGTAAAGAATGCCTTAAGCTATATTAGGAAAATTGGTCTTAAAAAAGAAACCGTATATACTTGCTATGTAACAGATAAAAACAGGAAACTGGAAGGTATAGTATCTTTAAGAAAACTAGTGACAAGTGATGAGTATGATCTTATCGAAAACATAATGGACCAAGATGTAATATATGTTCACACCCATGATGATCAGGAAGCAGTGGCCGCAGTATTTAAAAGATATGGATTTTTAGCACTGCCGGTGGTAGACAAAGAAGATAGGCTGACAGGAATCATAACTTTTGATGACATTATAGAAGTAATAGATCAGGAAGCAACAGAAGACTTCCAAAAGATGGCAGCGATGGCCCCCACAGAGGAAAAATACCTGGATGCCGATATTTTAACGCTTGCCAAACACAGACTTCCATGGCTGATATTTTTAATGCTGTCAGCCATTTTTACAGAAGGAATAATACGAAAATTTGAGGGTTTTCTAGAAGCAGTTGTTGTATTAACCGCCTTTATACCTATGCTGATGAACACCGGCGGAAACTCAGGAAGCCAATCATCAACATTGATAATCCGTGGCCTTGCCCTAGAGGAAATAGATTTAACAGATGTGGCAAAAATCTTATGGAAAGAGTTTAGGATCAGTATATTAGTCGGTATAAGTCTTGCTGCTGTGAACTTCATCAGGATTTATTTCTTCAGTGATGTCGGCTTGACGATAGCTTTGACCGTATCCCTGACGTTACTGGTAATAGTAGTAATATCAAAAGTAGTAGGTGGTACATTGCCTATACTTGCTAAAAAGTTAAACCTAGATCCGGCTTTAATGGCAGGACCCTTTATTACTACGATAGTAGATGTCTTATGTTTAATAGTATATTTTTCGATAGCGGCTTGGCTGTTGAATATCTAGTGACATGGGGTGGCGCGGAGGGTGGCGGACAGGAACTTATCTGGTCAAATGATAGAAGGTAAATTACTCAAGCCTGACCCCAGTAGTAGAATCACCAATGATGCATTGATAAGAACAAAGTTTTTAATCGCAACTACAAAGGTGTCTTTTTTTGACTGCAGTTTCATAAAAAGGTCAATGTTCTTTTTTACGGGTATTACAGTCAAGAGGGCAGGTATGGTTATAAGTGGCAGTATGCCTAGCAGTAGAAGCACAACTATATCTGCAAAGGTAATATAGTATAGGGCTTTAAACAGTTTTAACGCCTTTGCCTTGCCTATATATATGGGCAAGGTATAACGTTTGTTCTCTAAATCGTCTTCAATATCGCAGATGTTGTTGGCGAGCATGATGACAGCTATGCCAAGAGTGGCAGGCAGAGCAATTAGGAATAATACCAATAGTTCGTATAGGTCAATATTCAGTATTAGAATGCTATTTGCAAGGCTCAGCTCAAACAGGTTTAAATCAACTATATGAATATATGTAGCTAGGAATATGATTACAAACCCCATGAATAAACCAGAAAACATCTCTCCCAAGGGCATCCGAGAAATGGGAATTGGGCCGAATGTATATAAGATGCCTACTGCAAAGGAAATAACACCTATAACAAGAACTAAGAGAGACGTATTTAGGAAAAGCAATATACCAAATGCAACAGCAATTGCTAACAAAGCAACGATGACCGCAATGACTGTAGATTCCTTTAGGTTATCCCGGACAATAGCATTGTGCCGTTCATATCCATAACCATGGGTTTTGCTGGCTTTTTTATAATCAATGTAATTGTTGATTGCCGTAGTCGCCATATCAAAACTCAACAATGAAATGAACATCATTATAAAGTTGCTTAGACTAAATTGGTTATATCTATAAACCGCAAAAATGCTGCCCAGAAGAAACGGGGTCATACTCGCAATTTTGGTTTGAATCTCCACTAATTTCAAAAAACTTCCTATACTCATATCTATCTACCCTATTTTTGCGGCGCTTGAAGGTGATCTCCTCCATAGCGGAGCGCCTCTATTTTATTATTTTTATTATTTTCGACATCGACATCAAAAAAACCTTCTGAAACCAGAGGTGGGTGGCATGGGCAGTGGCATGGATACATTTCGTTTGCCACATAAAAAAAGCGGGATGTCGCATCTTCTCACCCAGAAATTCGGGTACCCGGTACCTTGATAAGCAGAGGATTATTTCTTCTTTTTGAAGATATGCGGCTTTTCGACCTGCATTTTTAGAATATAACCACAATTCACACAGACATAAGCGATAATCCCTGAGCCCATTGATAAAAATTTTTCTACGGGATGTAGAGCCGCATAGCCACTCAGTTTACCCCTGCCAATCTTTTCACAGCCACATTCAGGACATTTGAGATTGCTATTCATAATCTGTTTTAATGCCTCCCGTTCATTTTTCTCATATGGTTTCCATGGTATATAAGCTATAGTTTTTGTCATCCCACACTTTTAGAGCCTTCTTACCGATCTGGTCATCTCTCTTGAAAATGACACCTGTTTTTCAAGTGGTCTACGCATAGTTTTTTGCATTGTACTATTTTCTGCTTTCATCCTCATTAAACCTTCTATAGTTGTCCTTAAAAATATCATAAAGTCGGGCACTACCCGATACCCTTGCGTATGGATACCTTACAAAGAGATGTACTTTTCTCCCCGAGCTTGCTAGTGATACCAGCTTGGATCCCTTTTTGATGGATAGAGATAGACGACTCGACTCACGCTGACAACCCGACATTAATCATCGCTTGTACCATGACCCATCACCGGAACCGTCCCCCTGATGGCGCGAAACGTCCCCTTGCCACCCCATCGAGTATGTTATAATTGATAAAAGAATAAGGGGGGCCTATCTTTGAAAGAAAGCTTACTGGAATCGATTGGACAAACACCTTTGGTTAAAATCAGCCGGCTCAACCCTAACCCCCGGATAACGATAGCTGCCAAGCTGGAAGGTACCAACCCTGGTGGAAGCGTTAAAGACAGAGTTGCCTTATACATGATCACCACAGCGGAAGAAAACGGGGAGCTAACCAAAGATAAGATCATCCTGGAGCCGACCAGCGGCAATACCGGTATAGGCCTGGCCATGGTCGCAGCAGTCAAAGGATACCGCTTGCTGGTCACCATGTCCGAATGGATGAGCGAAGAGCGCCGGAAAATGCTGGAGGCATTTGGGGCCGAAATCATCTTAACCCCGGGCGAAAAAGGAACAGACGGGGCCATTGAAAAAGCACACCAGCTCTATGATAGCAATCCTGAGCTCTATTTTATGCCCAATCAGTACAATAACACCAGCAACGCTCTAGCCCATTATGAGACTACAGCTGTCGAGATCTGGGAACAAACGAAGGGCAAGATAACCCACTTTGTCGCCGGAATGGGCACAACAGGCACTCTTATGGGCTGTTCACAGCGCCTGAAGGAATTTAACCCCAACATAAAAATAATCGGCGTTGAACCGTTTAAAAATCACAACATCCAGGGTTTAAAAAACATGGATGAAGCCATCGTCCCCAAGCTATACAACCCGGCCTTGCTCGATGAAAAGGTAAATATTCATGACGAAGATGCCTTTGTCATGACCAGGCGGCTGGCTAGAGAAGAGGGCATTTTTTCCGGAATGAGCTCCGGCGCAGCCTTTCATGTCGCCGTGGAATTGGCCAGAAAACTCGATGAAGGCCTAATTGTAACCCTGCTCCCAGATGGGGGCGAAAAGTATTTATCCACCCCGCTGTACTGCACAGAACCCTGCGAACACAGATCTGAACCCCTGCACACACCGAAGTGAACTCTGCATTATTAAGGATTTTGGCCCGATATCGCAGGAATCGCTGGACATCCCAGACGTTTGCCCCCAGCCTCCTGGTTGTTTATCTAGAATAGTAATGAGATGACAAGGAGAATCGTCCCGGCGTGTCAAATTATATTGCGTAAAGTTCAATGCTTAATTTTTCTTGGTGAGGGGTTGATTTGATAATGAAGTCCGGCCTTATCACCGTCCTCCTGTGTTAACCCTATTCCTCTGACAACTTTGGCGTCTCCAGTCATTTATTTCGTTTATTAACAGATTTGGCGAGCAGTTTGTAAATTGTGGCTGCGACCGGTACTCCCAGCAATACTCCGGTAATTCCCATCAGTCCGCCCCCGATAATAATCGATGCTAGCACCCATATCCCCGGCATGCCTATGCTGTCTCCCACCACCCTGGGATAGATCAAGTTGCCTTCAAACTGCTGCAGAATAACGATGAATACGATAAACGCCAGCGCTTGCAGGGGATCGACCATGACGATGAGCAGAAATCCCACCGCTGCCCCTATATAAGCACCGACCAGCGGAATCAGTGCCGTGAGCCCGACAACCGATCCGATAGTTACGGCATAAGGGAAACCAAAAATCAGCAGACCGACGGTACAGAGTACACCTAGGATGACGGCTTCTTTAAACTGCCCGACGATGTAATCGGAAAACACTTGGTCAGCTGTCTTTAAACCATCATATAATTTCTCAAGTCGGCCAGGCCTGATAAAAGCACTAAATAACCTGGCAAAACTATTCATGATCCGTTCCTTGCCGAACAGGATATAAATACCGAATATAATACCTAGGAAGAAATTAACTATTTTAGCGACTGCTGATGAGAGCAGGGAGACAGTACCGAAAGCCCAGTTGCCCAACAGTTCGAAGCCCCTCTTGATCAGCGTCTGGGCATCCATATCCAGTTGCTCTACCTGCTGCTGTAATCCGGGGAAAATGTCAGCATACTGATCTATCCACACCAACAGTTTGTCGTACACAACAGGAAACCCGGTGATCAGCAGACCGGCAGACTCTATTACTTGGGGAATGATCACACGCAACAGCAAAAACAGGATCAGAAAGATGGTGAGGATGGACAAAAGTATAGCCATTCCCCGGCGGGTGTTATTAATTATCCGATTATTGCTGTCAGGAAAATATATTTTTTCATAACCAATGACTAATATATTGAGGACATAGGCAACACCAACCCCGAGCAGCAAGGGTAAAAAAAGCCCGTATAGATATTTGAATATATTCACTACCCCAGAAAAATTCAACACTATTAACAGGGTTACTCCTAGCAGAATAATTGCTTTAAAAATAATTTGAGATTGTGTATCATCTGCTCTCTTATTCATGGTAGATTCCTTTCTCTTTAGGAAGCAAAGGGACAAGTCTCTTGCTTTATTATACAACCCATATGCTATTTATCCAGAAAATAATATAGCCGCCAACTTAACCCTATCGAGTATTATGATTTCACCTTATTTAGTTCTTGTTCAATCTTATTAACACGTTTTTTGATTTTAAATATATATCTAAATAACAGAACATTTAGAACAATAAGAATAATTGGCATAATAATAGTTACTACTATAAATAGTAATTCCCATGGCCCAATCATCTCAAACATACCTCCCCGCAATAAATATGATATTTTATGTTTCCATATCTATCTGCGAAATCCTTCTTAGAAAGGAAACACACAGGGGGACGGTTCTCCTGTGTCAATCTGTCCGACAAGACGTTGTCCCCCCCCCCCCAGATCTCCCGCTCCCTTTATTGGCGGCTATATCCCGAGGAGACACGCGGGGACGGTTCTCCTGCGTCAACCGATCTCGCTTGGACACCTCCCTTCCCTTTGTGTCAACCCGGACTAGTTGATTTGACTATATATGGCAAATAGCGGATCACCAGAACCGTCGTCCCGGTGATCCGTTCCCACCTCTCAACTGATAGCTAGGTCTTTATGGAAGACTTTTTTGAAGGCGTCAGCGTAGCGTAGGGCATCTTGGATTTCTAGTTCAATGTTTCCGTCGGCAATGGTTTTGATGAGCACCTTATCATCCCGGATATTGCAGGTCACATCTTTGACCAGGCCACTCATGGAACGGTCGAGGCACCTGGCTATCCTTAGCAAAACCCTGATCTCCTGAATCACCCTGACATCATCTTCATCAAGGAGGGGTTTATAACGCAAAAGCGGGCTGTGATGATTATAGCGATAGGCTGCTATATAGGCACTCATCACTATTTCACGATGAGACAGCCCGTTGATTTCGGAATTGAGAAAAGTATACATCAAATGCTCATTTTGCTGGTAAAAGTTGATGGCAATGCCGGCATCATGGAGCATACAAGCGGCTTTAATAATTCTTCCATGTTTTTTGCTCATTTTACCTATTTTTTTGAGCTGACGGCAAAGAGACGAAGTTACCTTCCATACCGTAACAGCATGGTTGGGATCCAATTCGTAGTTGAGTAGGTTATTGTTGATCGAGTAATCCAGAACATCCGGACGGGGTTGATGATTACGATATACATAATCGTAGATGATGCCTTCCCTCATTCCATAGCCGCTGATAGCTACCTTTTCAATTCCACAGTATTCCAGCAGTTGAGAGATAACTGCGGTAGACCCCACAAAAATATCAGCACGATCCTGGGAAAGGCCCTTGATAGCGGAGCGCTGTTTTAATGTGCTGCTGCTCACCATATTATGTATTGCCCATACATCACTGGCCTGCATGCGATAATTGTGAGGTATTTCCAGGGGATAGTCTTTGCGGCGGCGGTCAATTTTACCCAGGTTACGAAATGCTCCGCCTGTCCCTATGAGAAAAGGATACTTCTTTTCCGCCAACCAGGGTACAGAACTGTAGGTATTCAACAGCATCTCATTCAAAGCGCCTATTTGTTTTTTTTGCACCGTATCATGAAGCTCATACTGCTCAGAGAGGTTGACGGAACCGAAAGGCAAACTGATAGCATCTGTTGCTTCACCATTATCCAGGCTGATCAGTTCTGTACTCCCCCCACCTAAATCCACCAGCAAACCATCCTTGATATCTATGCTGGCAATGATGCCTATGTAATCATAATGGGCTTCTTCCTCACTGGACAGAACCCTGATCGCAAACCCTGTTTCCTTTTTTACTTTATCTAAAAATTCTTGCTGATTTGCTGCTCGACGAACAGCTTCGGTAGCCACAGCGATCACTTCCTCAGGATGCAGTGCATTACACAGGTTTCTGAACATTTGCAAAGTCTGCACTGCCTTTTCCATGCGGTCCGGCTTGATGATCTGCTCTTCTCCCATATCTCTTTCCAGACGTACCGATTCCTTCAGATCATGAATGATTTTATAATTACCGTTCTCCCCTATTCGAACCAAAATCAGGCGTATAGTGTTTGAACCCACATCTATAATGACAATACGCTTCAAAGGCACTCTCCCTTTCCATCATCTTGTTTGGCGATTATTAGCGATTATTATTGTTTAACGCGATTTACAGCTTACAGCCATGCAAACCCCTATTCAGACTATAGTATTAGCTCTACTCTATCCTATAAAAAAATCTATCAAAAGAACTACTAATTGCGTGGTAATACGCAAATTTAATATAAAATCAACGTATTTATAATAGACAATAATCATCCATAATATACATTAAATACCCATACACCTCCGGTGGTCTCCACCGACCTGATTAAAAACCTCTTCCCTGGTAAGAATACACAATAAGCTGATCAGAAAAAGGACGAGCACGGCGCTCCAAAGAGGAGGTTATCCCTAACTCATGCGATTTATCAGGGTTACAGCATTTATATTCATGGTAATTGCCGCTACTGCTGTAGGCTGGCAGTTGGGAAAACCAGCAGAGGATCCGATGGAGAATCAGGCTTCAGATAGGCCGCCAACAGAACAGCATATCAAAGATAAGATCAGAGAGCCAAGGGAACTAGAAGGGCAAGATCATGCAGATCACGCAACCTCTCAGGAAGAAATCGAAACCCGTTACACTGTCCAGCTAATGAATACCACCCAAGATTATGAAGATCGATTAATCGACATGGCAAAAACCGCTTGGGAAGAATACCCCACAACTCAAAAAGAGGGAAAAAGTATATCTAGGCTGGCTTTTACTTATTTCAGAAAGGTTCAGCAGTTGGAATCTGAGTGCGATGAAGAGATTGATGCCATCCTGCAAGAATTCGAATCAGAGCTGCAGGCAAATTCCCTCCCTGTGGACAAGGTCAAGCTTTATAAGCAAGAATATGAACAAAGGAAATCAGAACTCAAAGAAACAGCTCTGAATGCCCTCTCACAGTATAAAAACTCAGTTGAAGCAAGTTCTTAGTTCAAAAACGCACGCGGGGCCGCACGCTGGAACGGTTCTTCTGTGTCAACCGGTCCGACAAGACGTCGCCCCTCTAATTCCCGCTCCCTGGAGACACAGGGGGACGGTTCTTCTGTGTCAACCGAGATCGCGAGAAGCGTCCCCGCGATCTTTGGTTTGGTGTTATACGGAAAATTAAATATCACCGGATCCGTCCCGGTGATATCTTTTAGGTTTTGCAACTATTCTGTAACTGTCTGCATCAGGTCCCCTATCTGGATCTTGTCGACTACATCCATCCCCTGGACCACTTTGCCGAAGACGGCATACTGCCCGTCGAGCCAGGAAGCATCCGTTTTGAGGATGTAAAACTGAGAGCCAGCAGAGTCGGGATCCATAGCCCGAGCCATGGCCACCATCCCCCGCAGATTCTTGAGCTGTGGGTTAGTTTCCAACTTGATCGTCCAGCCGGGGCCGCCGGTGCCATTACCCTTGGGGTCACCACCCTGAACCACCCAGTCTTCGACCCTGTGAAACTTGAGCCCATTATAAAAGCCGGACTGCACCAACTTGTCGAAGTTAGCCACTGTAATCGGCATCAAATCAGGATAGACCTCAAGCACGATCTGCCCCTTGTCGGTAGCAATAGTGACTTTATGAGGCACTTCGGATTGCGGATTCTTATTTTCGGACAATTGTTTTCCTCCTTAAAATATATAACTTTTCCTGTATTCTACCACAACTTAGCAATTATGCCATACCCTATTGTCCAATCTCCCAATATTTCAAAGGATCCGCGGCAAACTCCCCAAAACACAGATCAGTATAATCAACATCCATCCCCAAGAACCTCCTGAAACGATTTTTCTCCTCTTTCCTTGATTCATCTGTTTTCCCATCATAATTATTGATCACTGTAATGAAGAGATCATGTCGGCGATAGCTTTGAATGCGTTTGATCAAATACTTGATATGCATATCCACATCGGGAAAGGAATATCCGCAGAAGATGAGATGCCGCACTTCCCTCAGCGCCAATTCAGCCTTAACCCAAACCATGCCGAGATAAACATTGGTGAGGCTTTTGAAGTAGGTTGGAGGGACAATCAATGTGGAAAATTGGGAACCACAGAGATGGCAGTTGGCAGGATATATAGCAGCATCCTGAAAGGGTGTCAACTCAATGGTGTTGCAGGTGGGGCAGTACAGCCAATTAAGGGACCCGTGAAATTTATAGAGCTTAATCGAATGCTCAGTATCAGGCTGTGAACAGTATCTATCTGTGCTTCTCTCTGGCACATTGGCAAAATCTATCCCATAGTCCAGACCAAACTCTTGTGAATGGAGAGCCAAAGCATTATCGATCAGGATGTCATAATTAGTGCTGACAATAATTGTCTCCCCGAGCTTGTCACATCTGATCAGATTTTGAACAAGCTGCTTGTGATGCTCTTGGGGCTTGTCCAACTGATCACTGATCACCCGAGTCATCAACTTGATGATGTAGTGCCGCAGAGAACGGATTTCATGATTTGTGAATTCCTTATAGGCTTCATCCCGCATCACAGCTAAATCCAAAACCCCTATCGCCTCTTCAAAGGTCGGGAATAGAGTATGAGAATCGCAGGCAGCAACATCAATACCGAACATCCTTTGAAAATACTTGATCAAAGCCCTTTCCTCATCATCCTCCTGGGATAAACCCGCTCTCCGCAACCCTCCGAAATACTTATTAAAGATCTCACTTTGCAGAGGAGCACCATCCTCACTGGATGCCCCCGCCCCTAAAAAAATTGCTGTCTTCATCATAACTCATCCCTTATATACTTAAACTTATTTTATCCCCAACCCACGGCAATATGTGGCACTGGGACGTTTCGTATGCCACCCCGCCTCGCTTCCCACATGGCAGGATGGCATACTAATATCAGCACATGCCAACCCCGGCTGTTCCTGCAATATCCGCAGTCCCGGAATCATCTTCAGAAAGCCACTCTCCTCAGCCGGATCGTAGCGCAGTTCCACAATATCTTCTTTATAGCTTTCTTTGATAAGCTAATCTCTAGTACCGGAAAGACAAAGGACAACGCTTAAAACGGCATAGGATGAAAACCAAAGACTCTGCGAATGCCGAAGGCATCTTATTAGTCGACCCTCCAGTGACACAGGGGACCCGTCCCCCTGTGTCACTTAATTTCATTCAATGTACCAAATCTATAGCCTTGAGCTTTCAGATCTTTGATGATGGTGTCAAGTGCTTCTGTGTTGCTTTGGGAAACCGCATGCAGCAGGATCACATTACCGGGATGGATGTTATCCATCACCATCTTATAGGCGTAATCAGCACCCTTTTGCTTGTTGACATCCCAGTCATCATAGGCTGAGCTCCAGAAAACATCTCTATAACCCAGGTCGCTGGAAATCTTCAGTGTTCTTTCACTGAATTCACCCATTGGCGGACGCATATACCTCATATCCTGGCCTGTTTTCTCTCGATAGGATTTGCTTAATTCCTCGATCTCATCAATTACCTTCTGGTCATCGACTTCTGGCAAGCTGGGATGGCTCACCGTATGGTTCCCCACTATATGCCCTTCATTGATCATCCTTTGCACCAGCGGCAAGTGTTTGTCTAAGTAAGGCTTTGTGATGAAAAACGCTGCCTTCACATTATTATCCCTTAAAATGTCCAGTATCTTTGGGGTAAAGCCATATTCATACCCTTCATCAAAGGTGAGATATACAACCTTTTGAGATGTATTTCCCAGATAAAAACCCCCGTATTTGTTCACTAATTCGGCCATTCCAGGACCTGTGCTTGTGGGGAGATGATCACTTCTCCTGAGCACATACCATGAATGTTTTTTATTATCATAGTCACTATAGTTGGCATCACCTGGCTCTGGTGACGTTTCAGGTGATGGCTCCAGCGACGGTTCTTTATCTGCGGGTTCAGGGTCAGGCTCCTGCTGCTGATTGTCGCCATTTTCATCAGGATCCTTTTTGTTACTATCATCTTCATCATGTATGCCCACAGGTGTTTTATCAGCATTACCATTATCCTGAGCATCATCGTTTTGCTGACAACCGACTAAAACCAAACAGGCCAAAACAAACATGATAATAATCAACACACTGTTTTTTTTCATACTGTTCTTCTTCATACCATCAACCCCCCTTTAAATAGTAAACTTCCCATGCGCTGCCCCTATGAACTGCTCCGGGAGCTCCGGCTCAATCTATCCTGGATCTGCC
>DIQC01000058.1:0-5731 GCA_002426495.1 Thermacetogenium sp. UBA5472 | reverse complement strand
TTCGGATTTTTAATCTGATTGGCCGGTAAACCAGCCTATTTATTATATTATCATTTATTTTATTATCCAGAACAACACTTTTCTATGTAATTCGTCGCAAAGAATAGATACCCTTCACCCAGCAGCATTTATCTTTATGAATTATATGGTTAGGTAGGTAGGGTCTGCCAGGGGACACAGGAGAACCGTCCCCCTATGTCTAACTTTTTTCGGAGCGTGACGTGAGGACGGTCCTTTTGTCACGCGGGGGAAGATCGCGGGGACGGTTCTCGCGTTCCCCTTTTTTGGGCTATTATGGCGAAAGAGGGATCGCCAGAACCGTCTCGGTGATCCCTCTTTTGGTTTTTTTTGGAAGCGAAGTGTTCCTCACACAAACACAAGGGGACAGTCCCCTTGTGTCCTACTGAAAGAACTGACATAGGAGAACAGTCCCCTTGCGTTATGTGTTAGCGTGGAAACGGTTCTTTTGCCTGGCCCCGGACTATTGGGGATTGTACATGCCATGTACATTCATGTAATTAAAGATCCCTTCCCCATGTTGTTGTTCCTCTTTTTGAATATGGTTGAGGGCTTGTCGCATTTGGGGATTGGTGAATTCAAAAATGGCCGTATCGTAGGCACTAGAAACATATTTCTCCGTCATCAGTAAGTCATTGAGAAGCTGGGCATCTTGTTGGTTAGCTGCGCCCCCGGACTGTGCATTAGCCGCTGTAGTTGGCGAAAATTGCTGCTGCTGTTGTTGCTGTTGCTGGTTTTGTTGCCCCTGGCCCATAGAAGGAACCTGCCCAACCAACATTTCGTTGACACTGTTTAAGTGTGCCTGTTCCTGCTGAGCGTAGGTGTTCAATAGCTCTTTTAGCTGTGGATCCTGAACCTGAGTTGCATAATCCTGGTATTTTTGGATACAGACTTCTTCATGCTTCTTCTGATCTTCCAGTAACAATTGTTCTTTTTGAGTCAGCTGATGTGCCATTGTATAATCCCTCCTGCCAATATTATTTATTAATAAAGAAATTATTATTCCCCCATCCGCTCCCATAACTTAATATTATTGGTTACATAACATTCGTTTCCAAAGGAATATATAAAGCCTATCCATTCGAAATTCTCGACAGTTTCTGATGATTTAGGGAGTTGTCACACAGTCTGCCGTCCCCGTGTATCCCCCTGTGTCAAGGGATTCAGTCATTATAAGCTGCACCTTCCAGATCCAATAACCACCTTTTTATTGGCAGGCCGCCCCCAAAACCCACCAAGGCACCACCGGCGCCGATGACCCGGTGTCAGGGAACAAAGAAGGATACGGGATTATGGTGGTTGGCCTGCCCTACAGCCCGCGGCCCTTTGGGTCTGCCCACCTGAGCCGCTATTTGCCCGTAGGTGCGGGTTTCACCATAAGGTATGGTGCGGAGAGCCTGCCAAACACTCTTCCGAAAGGTTGTGCCGATAAGCTTTAAAGGCACATCCAAAACTTTGCTTTCACCGGTAAAATAAGCCGACAGTCGTTGTTTGGCAGTGTTTAGGATGGGGTTGCTGCCTTGCTTAAGGGTGCAGTCCGGTAGGTGTCCCGGTAGGTGCTTAGCCAACCAAGCGTGCATTTCTTTGCCCCCCTCCCTGGAGGTGGCAGAGTATACCAAGCCTTCCTCAATGGCCGCCAAGTAGATCGAACCTATAGGGGAATCGAGTTTGTCCCAATAGCAAATTTCCACGAATATTTCTCCTTTCACCTGGTCGAATCCAAGGAGATCACCGGGACAATTCCAGCGATCCCTGTTTTCCCATGAATTGCCCGTCGCCAGCCCGCCTCAGACCCGGCTATAGCCGCTAATACGGGGGCGGCTGGGATCAGGGGACGAAAGAGGCCAAGCGAATGCCCGTCAAAGACGTCATCTGCCTGTCTATTCTAGATCAGTAATGGAAGTATTTCGTTGACACAGGAGAACCATCCCCGCGCGTCTCCCCGCATGTTTTCCGTATTTTCTAGTGTACAGTGTATTGACTACAGTAACAAGAGCCATATAGAGAAGTCACCGAGACGAAAGAGATAAGAAGGACGGTTCCGTGATAGCTTCTCTCGCTGGACGCTAGGCGAAGGTTGTCGGGGATCACCGGGACGAAGGCCAAGCAAATGCACGTCAAAGACGTCATCTGGCTGTCTATTATATGAACTATTTCATTGACACAGGAGAACCGTCAGCGCGTGTCAAGTTAAATCCCCTGACTGGTTACTATCTTGAAGTCATAGAATGTATAATACGATGAGAATGAAAATAATCGGGATATTGAAAACAATCTCAGTTGCAAAAGAGGAACAGAATCTATATTTTCTCAAAGGGTTATCATCCTTCAATGCAGCCCACATTCTGGAGCAATAACTTTCAATATATGATAATGTTTAGAGATGATATGATGATGAGGATTTATTAAATCGACCATAAGGTCGTAATACTTCAGATATTAACAAAACGCATGTATTGGGCGATGTTCAAGTCATGCGATAACATAACAACTATGCGACTGTACTTTGGAAGATTACTTCGAGAAAATGTGTCAAGACCCCCGTCCCCCTGTCACACCCCTGTCACACCCCTGTCACATGGGGACAATAAAGCTAAATCAAAATGTATGACAAGGAGAATGAAACGGAATGGAATTCATTGAGATTATTAAGGTTATTATTTTAGGTATTATAGAAGGCATTACGGAGTGGCTGCCTATCAGTAGTACAGGCCATATGATTTTAGTAGACGAATTTATAAAATTAACCATGACCGCTGCTTTTAAAGAAATGTTTTTGGTAGTAATTCAACTCGGTGCCATCATGGCCGTAATTATACTATATTTTAACAAACTGAATCCATTTTCGCCTAGAAAATATATGCAAGAAAAGCAGGATACTGTAGCAATTTGGCTTAAGGTATTGGTTGGCGTGATCCCCGCTGCAGTGGTGGGCCTATTCTTGGATGATTGGCTTAATGAACATTTTTATAACTATATCACAGTTTCCGTCATGTTAATTTTTTATGGAATACTTTTTATCTTAGTTGAAAATAGAAATAAATTTAGAACCCCAACAACCAGGGATTTTTCGGAAATGTCATATAAAACCGCATTCGGAATAGGATGGTTTCAAGTTTTAAGCTTAATACCGGGAACATCCAGATCGGGAGCAACCATTCTAGGGGGAATATTGTTGGGAACTTCTCGTCCTATTGCTGCGGAATTCTCGTTTTTTATGTCCATTCCCATCATGATTGGCGCCAGCGGACTAAAAATAGTGAAATTCGGATTCGATTTTACAGGTGCTGAAATAGTCGCTTTAATAATCGGTATGGTCGTGGCCTTTGTAGTTTCAGTTCTGACCATCAAATTTTTAATGCATTACATTAGAAATAACGACTTTAAAGTTTTTGGCTGGTATAGGATTATTTTAGGTATTATTATTTTGTTATTTTTCTTGGTGATAAGATAGTACTTTATCGTATATCTCTTTTGTTGTATCCTCGAGGAATCAGGAAGACGGTTCTGGCGATCCCTATATTGCCATATACCTCCATATTGGAAATCGCCGGGACGGTTCTGGTGCTCTTTTATTCTCCATATATCCCCATACGATCAGCCCTGGATATAGCCGACAATACAGGAAGACGGAAGAGCAGGGCATTTATATGTTAGAATAGTTGTCATATATGTGAATAGTATTATTCGTATGAATTTTATATCTACACGAATGATACAATGCAAATAAAATTGAAATGGTGATTGATTTTTGATGATAATTGGGGCTCGGACAATTAAAACCGGTTTAGCTGTTGCTTTAACCGTATTTTTAGTTAACATCTTAGAAATGAAATTAGATGTTGAAACATCTAATTTTGCTGCGATGGCAGCCATTATGGCAATAGTAGGAATGCGGCCTTCCATAAAAAGTAGCTTGGATAATTTCAAAAACAGAGTAATAGCTACTATTATTGGCAGCCTTGTTGCAATTATTCTGGCCTTAACCCTGGGATTAAATGCTTTATACCTAGGGTTAGGCAGTATAGCAATTATATTAATATGCCTAAAATTAGGGTTAACCGAAAGCATAAGTTTTGCTTTAATAACTTTAGTAGCAGTTGGCACCTATTACGACTTTAGTATTATGCAAATTGCTTATAGAGTTTCCGGGATGTTAATCGGCCTTACCGTTTCCACAGGCTTAAATATTATTTTTATGCCTCCAGATTATACACAAGACCTAAAAGCCAAAATAAATGACTTGCGAATAAAATTCGAAAATTTATTTGAAGATGCTGCCAATGACATTTTAAGGGAGGAAAAGATAGAAAAAGAAGTTATCAAATATAACAGACAGATTATAAGAGATGAATTAGATGATACCAGAGACGTTTATGCTCTTTTAGCTGAAGATGTTTTGCCCAAAAATAAAAAAATGATAAAACATTATCGGCGTTCTATTAATGCTATACAATCAAATCTTGAAAGACTAACAGCTATGCACATAAGTATTGTTTATATGTCTAGTAGTTCCCAATACTCTAAGATACGTCAAAACCTATATAAGTATCTGGAATACTTACTACTCTTACATAGGCAAATATATAATTATATCGCTCTAAACACAGACTACCAACAAGTTGAGAACAATATCGACACAGAAGAAATACGAAAAGAAATAGTAGAACTCATCAAAGTAGATGATGATGAAAGTGTTTTTGAATTTTATAATGTATATTTTGAAGCAACCCGTATAAATGAGAAATTGGACCAATTAATATGTGAATTTAAATTGGAGGAAGATCGCCGGGACGGAAAATAATTGTAGATGGAACCAACAAAATCAACTTGCCTCCGTTTGGTCAACTGTGACACCCGATCGCCCTATCTTCCCCCGTAGCTGCCGCCACCTCCGCCGCCGCCACCGGAGAATCCGCCACCGCCACCGGAACCGGACATGTTAATGCCGCAAAGGAAATACCTACCGCTCCCATAGAAGCTCCATAAATCAATGAACCTCTTAAATCCATAGTTTCGAAACCCAAAGCATATAAACCGAAGCCAACTAATACTGATAGGACTATATTGGCTATAAAGCGGGCGGTACCAGGTACCGTTGCGAGGGGGGCGCTTTTCCCCCCGAGCTTGCTTTTACGATTAAATAACAATCAACGCATGGGCGCACACCGTGAACCGGATATTTACGGGCACAGATTGAAATAACATCATCAACCCACGGACGTTATTTCGAATAAGGGCAATATTTCTACCCATTTACCTGGAACCGGAGGCAAAACCCCAATGATGGCTTCAAAACTATGGTTCCCTAAAGCAGCTATTGGATGGCCATAATTCGTTGAAAAAATACGCACAGTACCAGGTTTCACTATGCGGGATGAAAACAACAGTGTTTCACCTTCAACAAATAACACTTTCGATTTATTATTGACATTGTTCATAGCTTCACGAAACAGCAAACTTCCTGCATATCCCGGACTGATAAAAACAACTTGGCCATCCTTAAAATAAGGAGCTAATTTCTGAGCAAGATGACCATGGAAGAGAGACACATAAAAAACAAGGATGATATCCGCATCTTTCAAGGCCCCTTCCACATCTCGTGTTACATCGATTAACGGATATACCCCTTCCCCCAGAATTCCCTCCAGACGGATTTCTTTTGTTTGTTCAAGGGGGTGGCATGGGGGGTGGCAGGGGGACGTCAGACTGT
>DIQC01000024.1 GCA_002426495.1 Thermacetogenium sp. UBA5472 | reverse complement strand
CACGTATTCTATATGGAGTTGAGTGTGCACTTATGCCACTGTTAGCTTCCATTATTTATTCCGATTCATATTATTCAGATTTTCAAACAGGGGTATATAATAATATTCTTACCCGTACAGATGCTCGGATTTATATATGGACAAAGGCGATTGTTATCATTATTGTAGTCTTTTTTGCTTTTTTTATTCCTTTGGTTTTAAATCAATTATTCTGTATGATAGCTTTTCCACTACAGGGCTTTGATAATAACTTTGCTCTTCCGCCGTATGACATTGGGGTTCAAAACTATAATAGCAGTAGTATGTTTGATCTATTAAGATTGCAGTCACCTTTATTATACAATTTTCTTTATATGTGTCTTTTTAGTCTTTTTGGTGCGTTGTTCGCTCTATTTACATACGGAGCCTTTTTTATATTCAAAAAGAACAAATTTACTACAATAACAGGTGTATTTTTACTCTATATAGCGGTGGAAGTTGTTGTTAATGCGCTAGGAAATTTCCGAATGAGCCTTGTGGAGTTACTACAACCGGGCAATAACGGACAATTGGGGATACTATTGTTATGGATGTCCGCTTTGTTTCTGCTTAGCTTGGCAATGATAATAATTAAATCCATAAAACATAGAACAGACGTTTAAGCGGAGGTTAAAATGAAACCAGTTTATACTTTTTTACTGCGGAAACATTTTAATTCGAAACGTTTCTATCTTTTTTTAGTGATTTTGTTGGTATTGGCCTTTAGAGTGGTGACAGAGTGCAATAGCATAACAAGACAAGAAATAATCACAGTTTATTACGGGATTATCAATGACAAGTCAATGCAATTTTTCATAATTCCTTTTTTCTTGTTGTTTTCCGAATCTGCATTGAGTTTATTCGACAATCATATGGTGTTGTTAAGGTATCATAGCGCAGGGCTATGGTGGAATGAAAAAATATGTGTTGTAAGTTGTTTAGCTATTATCTGCACACTTATGATTAATACAATTTTTTTTGGCTGTGTTATCAAAAATGGTCAAATAAATGTGATAAATATGGGCTTTATTGGCTTTATTGTTCTCGGTATTGCGATGCAAATTACTGGTTTTTTAATTATAGGTACATTTTATAACTTAATTACACTTCAATTAAACAAATATATGAGTTTTTTGATAACAATGCTGATTATTTTCTTATTTGATGCTGTTACTTCAGTTTTTCAAGTTAATTTTGTAACGCTACAAGAATATATGGCATTAACATACAAATGGCATTTAGGTTTTTATACATCAGTTGCAGGTGATATAATCCTCGTTCTTAGGCTATTCTTTATTTTTATTATACTTTACTTGCTAGGTTTTCTTCTATCTCAAAGCAAAGATTATTATTGGAGTGTGTAAGATTGCGGGAAAAGATTTTCACGGAAAAAGATATACTCTTAAAACTTTTTTTATCAGGCGGGTTAATAGCCATTTTTCTGGGTTTCTATTATAGTCAATTTGCTGAAATGTATCAGTTTAAATCTTTGGAACTTATGTTAATCTTGGCTTATGGCAATTTGTATATTGAAGAGATCGTTTTTATAGTTCCTGTCTTTTTGTGGATGGTTCCGCTTATAGTTATAATTTTTTTCTTGGGTGATTACATTCATAGAAATTTTGACCAAAATGCGGCTTATATCTTTACCAGAACTGCTCGAAGATCATTATGGTTGATTGGTCAAGCTGTCAATTTATTTTTATATATTTTAATATATTACATATTCCAAATCGCGGCATTCTGTGTGGTTTCCACTGTTCTAGGGTTTAGCATGTTTAGTTGGGATGTTGGAATTATGCTAATAGTAAGCGAATTGGCATTACTGATGTTATCGAATTACATGATTGTATTATTGATTAACGTTTTATCGTTGTTTAAGTTAAATTCACTTTTTTGCGTTGCGATTACATTAACAACAAACATAGTTTGCATTTTCCTTTCTGCAATTTTATATAAGTTTTACACAAAAAATATCGCAATAATCAAATGGTTACCATTTACACAGGGGATTTTGACATGGCATAGTGGAATTTCCAGTGTTGCAGATTTTTTTCCTTTTAATATCCCGCACTTTAGTATTTTATTTTCTATTGTCTACTTGATTATTATTTGTTTGCTTTTATTATTCTGCGGAGTTTGTAAAATAGAAAAAATGGATATTTATTAGAAGTGGTGTAATGTCTAGTAGGTAACCGGCAAATATTAATTCGCTGCTATTGAGGATGCGTATGCCATAGTATACAAGGGAGGTTTAATGAAGAATGAAATCGATAGAATTAATCAATGTTAGTAAAAAAATCGGCCGCAAAAAAATATTGAACAATATAACTATTGCGTTAGATAAAGGCAATATTTATGGTTTTTTTGGTCGCAATGGTTCGGGTAAAACGATGTTGTTTCGTGCTATATGCGGCTTGTTAAAACCGACATCAGGTCAGATAATAATAAACGAGAAAATTCTTCATCAGGATATTTCTTTTCCTGATAGCTTAGGGGTAATTATTGAATCTCCGGGTTTTTGGAATTACTACACAGGTTTTGAGAACCTTAAAGTGTTGGCTAGCATTAAAAACCAAATAACTGATCTTGATATTAAACAGGCTATTACAAGGGTTGGTCTTGACCCTGAAGATAATAGTACATATAGTAAATATTCATTAGGCATGAAACAACGGCTAGCTATCGCTCAAGCAATTATGGAAAAGCCTGATATTCTTGTCTTAGATGAACCAACCAATTCATTGGATGAAAATGGAGTTCAATTGGTACGAAAAATCTTGATGGAAGAGAGAGCAAGAGGCGCAACGATTTTGATTGCAACTCACAACAAAGAAGATTTAATAATCTTATCTGATATCAATTATCATGTAAATGATGGGACTGTATCACTTTTTCAAAAAAACTTGTAACCAGAGCGGGTAACGTTTTTTTAATATGTCGTTGTCAGAGCATCCCTGTAATGAATAAAATACTGTTTGAAAAAAGAAGTCCTCCTGTTAACATACGAGGTGCCTGGCATAGAGCAAGACCCCTAACTGGCGGAGGATGTACTAACAATAAGCGAGTATAGTGAGAAAAACATATTTTATAGAGGGAGGGAAGCGAGATGAAATCAAATGGTGTATATTTTTCTTTTCTTGGGATTATGATCTTATTATCAATTGGCTTCGGAATTATAACAAGGATATCGTATGTACAAAATGCCAATGTTGATCATTATTTGAATAATGCAGATCAATACAAGGTAAGTATAGATGAAGATCCACAATATATTGAGATATATTTTGATAACATAATTGATAATATATCTGAGCTTGAAAAAAAATCGGATGTAATAGTCAGAGTGAAAGCTGATGTTGATCGGCTTAATTATATGCGTGCAATTCTCACAGGTACAGATGTGCTGGATGTATACAAAGGAAACGATGTTAAAAAGGGAGAGCATATATATATTTTTGAACCCAGTAATTTTTTCGGATCGACTTACTTTGTGACCGGTGGCTACAATATCATGAATCCCGGCCAAGAATATATACTTTTTTTAAAACATTTGAAGATACCCGAGGGATATAGGTATAAAGGCAAAGAGGCAGTTTCATTTATAACAATATCAACATATTACGGTAAATACCCAGCAACGAAAGTCGGAACCGTAAGTCAAATTAATGAAAGTATAGCAGACAAAAAAACTATTACTTATAATGAAGTAAAGTATTATGATTTAATTACCGCAAACAAAGATATCATAGCTAAATATTATATACTTAAAGATGAGGTTTTATTGCAGATGAAGTGAATTTAGCATAGAAGAAACAAAGGGATGTTCTTTTTGTTTCCTGCTGATACAAGTCCATTATCTACCATGTATCTGATGGCATCTGGGAATGTGATCCAATACGTGCTATCCAACAGGTATTTGAGGGCCGAGTTATTCGCTGCCCCGGATGTGACAGATGTCAACATCTCTGCAGCAGCAAGAAAAAACAGTAAGAAACTATCAAGGTGAGCGTGTTCAATTTGTTGACAAAGACTCGTTAGTTGCGTATAATTGCAGCCAATAGAAGATGTTGAAACGAAAACAGGACGAGTATTCTGATGCTTACCAGCAGAGAGGAAGCGCCTTGGCTGAAAGCGCATCTAGTAATAAGTCAGAAGAAAACCAACCTGTGCTCATTTGTTCGGAATGCCACACCGTTATCTGTGCAACACGAGAGAGTGAAGATTTTTCACTAATCGGGGTGGAATCGCGGGTAGACCTCGTCCCCTAAAAGGGCGGGGTCTTTTTGTTTTAATGATTTTTATAGAAATTTATTAATAGAAATGAGGGAAGTTGAGTGGAAGATCAAAAAGCATCAGGGGATATGATACCTATTATTTTGAAAGATGGCAGCGTATATGAGACCACTGAGGGAGCATCCTGGAGAGATGTGGCATCAGGGCTCAGCAGAAGACTTGGCAAAGAGGCACTTGTTGCCAAAGTAGATGGAAAGCTAGAGGATCTTGATAAAAAAGCAAGCCCCGAAGAAAAGGTAGAATTCTGTACTTTTGCCGATGAAGAGGGGCAGGCTGTTTACAGGCATACTTCCTCTCATCTGCTGGCTCAAGCTGTCAAACGGCTTTATCCAGAGGCTAAGTTGGCCATTGGCCCGGCAATTGCTGACGGGTTTTATTATGACTTCGATACAGAACACTCCTTTACAACTGAGGATCTGGCCTTGATCGAAGAGGAAATGAAAAAGATTAAAAAGGCTGATTACCCTGTGGTTCGCCAGGAGCTCACCCATGAAGAGGCCATCGCTCTTTTTGAGGAAAAGGGTGAGCCTTATAAGGTAGAATTGATCAAAGATCTGCCAGCTGATGAGCAGGTGAGCATCTACAAACAGGGGGAGTTTACAGACCTCTGCTTGGGACCCCATCTCCCGAGCACAGGTAAGATCGGTGTTTTTAAACTGCTCAGTGTCGCCGGCGCTTACTGGAAGGGGAGCGAGAAGAACAAAATGCTGCAGCGGATTTATGGCACCTCCTTCCCGAAAAAAAAGGATATAGATGCATATTTGCAGCGCATGGAGGAGGCAAAGCGCCGGGATCACAGGAAATTAGGCCAGGAATTAGAGCTGTTCGGAGTGTCTGATGAAGGGCCCGGTTTCCCCTTCTTTTACCCCAAGGGTATGACTATCAGGTTGGAACTGGAAGGCTTTTGGCGCTCCGAACACCAAAAGGCGGGTTACCAGGAGATCAAAAGCCCTGTGATATTAAGCCGAAGTCTGTGGGAGCGTTCAGGACATTGGGACCACTATAAAGAGAACATGTATTTCTTGAAGATCGATGATGATGATTATGCCATCAAGCCTATGAACTGTCCAGGGGCGATGATCTATTATAACAACAGGGTTCATTCTTACCGTGAATTCCCCATGCGTATTGCAGAACTGGGGTTGGTGCACCGCCATGAACGTTCAGGTGTTCTGCATGGCTTGATGCGTGTGCGCTGTTTCACTCAGGATGATGCCCATATCTTTATGCTGCCTGAACAGATAACAGACGAGATCATTGGAGTAATAGACATGATCGACCACTTTTATCGTACCTTTGGCTTTACCTATCGGGTTGAACTGTCTACCAAACCAGAAAAAGCCATGGGTTCAGATGAGATTTGGGACACAGCTATCAATGCTTTAGAAAAGGCTTTGGAAGTGAAAGAGATTCCCTATAAGTTGAATGAGGGGGACGGAGCTTTCTACGGTCCGAAGATCGATTTTCATTTACAAGATTCTTTAGGACGCAGTTGGCAGTGTGGGACGATCCAGTTGGATTTTGTAAACCCGGAAAGCTTTGATCTGACATATATCAGTGATGATGGAAGCAAAAAGCGTCCTGTAATGATCCATCGCGTAATCTTTGGCAGCATCGAGCGCTTTTTGGGTATATTGACCGAGCACTATGGAGGAGCATTTCCCATCTGGCTGGCACCGGTTCAGGTCAAGGTACTCACCGTGGCCTCCCGTCATACAGAGTATGCGGCTGACCTAGCGCACAAGTTGGAGAAAGAGGGTATTCGTATAGAAGTTGATGACCGCAATGAACGGGTTGGCTATAAAATCAGGGAGGGTGAAGTACAAAAGGTGCCCTTTTTATTAGTACTAGGGGATCAGGAGGTTGAATCGCAAACAGTCAGTGTCAGGAAGCGCAGTGTCGGTGATCAAGGAGCCTTCACTTTGCAGGAATTCATCGATAATGTAAAAGAAGAGATCAGCCAAAAGACCTGAGAAACCAGAGATTGAGTCTCATTCTGGGAAAAATACGCGTTGACACAGGCAAAAAGGCTGTGTTATACTATTAATCGCAAGTAGAAGCCACTCGCTTCTCACCTTAGGGTTATTTCGATGCTGCTAGGGTTATTCCGATGATAATGTCTATTAAGGCGGGTGGATCTAATGATCAACCCGCCTTAATTTTTTTGCCTTTAAAATTCAAGGAGGTGGCGAATAATTATTAAAGATTTGCGGGTCAACGAGGAGATCCGTGTTCGGGAAGCCCGAGTGATTGACAGTAACGGCGAACAACTTGGGGTATTACCGGTCAGGGAAGGGATACGTTTGGCAATGGAGCAGAACCTGGATCTCGTTGAGGTGGCACCTCAGGTGAAACCGCCTGTTTGCCGGGTCATGGACTATGGCAAGTATAAGTATGAACAAAGCAAAAAGCAAAAAGATGCTCGTAAAAAACAGCGGGTCATCACTGTCAAAGAAGTAAAGATGAGGCCAAGGATTGATGTGCATGATTTTCAGGTCAAGGTAAGGAATGCGAAGCGCTTTCTGGCAAGTGGGGATAAGGTAAAGGTTACCCTAATGTTCAGGGGGCGTGAAATAGCCCATGCTTCCCTCGGACAAGAACTGTGTATGAAGTTCTATAGGGAACTGGAAGAAATAGCCGTTATGGAGAAAGTGCCCAAGGTTGAAGGGCGTAATATGATTATGGTCCTGGCGCCCAGATCCCAGGAACAGGTGAAAGGAGACTAGACAATGCCGAAAATGAAGACACACCGGGGGGCTGCCAAGAGATTTAAACTTACTGCCGGTGGCAAATGGAAGCACGCTAATGCCAACAGAAGCCATAAGCTAGGTAAGAAGACGAGTAAACGCAAGCGCCGTCTCCGCACAATGGAGGTTCTCAGTCCCTCTGACCAGAAAAGATTAAAGCAGTTACTGCCTTAGTAAAAGGAGGTTATAATTATGGCAAGGGTAAAGGGCGGATCAGTCACACGGCGCCGACATAAAAAAGTCCTAAAACTCGCGCGGGGTTACAGGGGAGCAAAAAGCAAGGTTTATCGGGTAGCTCATCAGCAGGTTATGAAATCTCTGAACTATGCCTATATTCACCGTCGGTTGCGAAAGCGTGATTTTCGGAAGCTGTGGATAACAAGAATTAATGCTGGTGCTAGAAATCATGGTCTCTCTTATAGCAAATTCGTGAATGGATTAAAGAAAGCGGGTGTCGGAGTAAACAGGAAGATGCTTGCTGATTTAGCAGTCAATAATGATGCTGCTTTCGGAGAGCTTGTGAAACTGGCGAAGCAAAACTTGTAAATATAGAGATAATAATACACAAAAAGTATGGTTATGGGACCATACTTTTTTTTATAGGGGTGTGCTGACGAGTGTTTTTTAAGATGCTAACCGCTAAACAAGCAGTCCGTTTTGCCCGGGACTTACAAAAAAGAAAACATAGACATGATACAAAACATTTTTTCATTGAGGGTATCAACTTTGTGGAAGATGCCCTCTTAAACAGGGCGGAAATCCGTTATCTGCTGATATCAGATAAGCTCTGTCAGAAGGAGAAGGGTAAGGGTGTCATGGAATTAGCACAGTCTCGGGGAGTTCCTTTTTTTTGTGTTCAGGAAAATGCTTTGGCTAGGTTGGCTGATACGGAAACACCCCAAGGGATCCTGGCTGTATGTAAGATGCCTGTTTGGGATGAAGAGCAGGTTATTCAGGGGCAGGATGCTCTGCTGGTTGCTCTTGACGGGGTGCAGGACCCAGGAAACCTGGGGACGATGATCAGGACTGGGGCAGGAATAGGTGTCAATGGTTTTTTCTTAGGAGAGGGGACCGTTGATCTATACAACTCCAAGGTTCTGCGCTCAACAATGGGAACGACTTTTCAGGTTCCTGCTTTTCACCGGGTGCAGCTTATCCCCTTTATTAAAAGATTGAAATCAATGGGGTTTAAAACCGTTGCCGCAGATCCTAGAGCAAGAATAAAGCACTATGGCGCAGATTTCAGGAAGGGACCCCTGGTAGTTATTATCGGCAATGAGAGCCGGGGGATCAGCCTGGAATTACTGAAAGCAGTTGATCTAAGAGTATCTATTCCCCTGGCAGAGGGGGTTGAATCTCTAAATGCAGCTGTGGCTGCGGCTTTGGTCCTTTATGAAATCTTTCGTCAGCGAGATACACAAACAGAAAAATAAACAGAGAAATGAATTCTGATGGTTGATGGGAGGAAGCTAATGAAGATTCTTCAGGAAAAAACGCCAGAATTTTGGGAGCAGGCATGGCAGCAAGCGCATAAACACTCTCTGTATGCCAGGAAACGTAGAGATCTAGAGCCACTGAATTACTGGAGTGCCATGGCTGGATTCTTCTCCAATACGGCAAAAAAGAAGCAGGGGAAGAAGCGTCCGCGAAAGGTCTTATCCTGGCTAGAACAGGAAGGGGTCTGGCAGCCAGGGATGGAAATTCTGGATATCGGTGCTGGGGCAGGTAATTTTACAATCCCTATGGCCAAAAAGGCTGCTCACGTCACTGCATTAGAGCCAGCACCTGCTATGCTATCAGTTTTGCAAAAAAACGTTCGGGATGAAGAACTTAAAAATGTACAGTATGTGGACCAGGAATGGGAGGCTGTTGATCCGCTGCAAATGGGCATCCAGGGTAGTTTTGATCTTGTTTTCGCTTCACTCACTCCTGGCATCAAAGATGTAGAGACACTACAAAAAATGTGTCACTTCTCACGTGATTGGTGTTTCCTCTGTGACTTTGCAGGGAGTCGTTTCTTCCCCGGGCGTGAGGAATTATGGCAGCTGATTTTCAAAGAGAAAATGCCTTTACCAGGACACGATATCATCTATCCCTTCAATTATCTCTATTGGTCCGGTTATATGCCATCTATTAAGGTTTGGCTCGATGTGCGTGATCAAGAAATGTCAGTGGAAGAGGCTAGAGCAAGTTTCGAAGAGTACTTTTTCTCCTATACCGAATTGACTCCTGAAATCAAAAATACGATCAGAAACTATGTCCAAGAACATTCAGATTCAGGGATCTATCAGGAGATCAACCGCATCCGTTTGGGGATGATCCTCTGGCAGGTAAATGCTGGATGGCAGCAGAGGCCAAAATAGCTCAAACTATTCTCTTTCATGTGTTATCTTGTGTTTTTGTTGCTATTGTCCCGGGAGATTCTCTGTGATATAATGCGTTCAAGGTTACATCCAGTCTATTTCCATAAAAGGATGTGAGGGGATGTCGATCAATGCTCGTTTTTATTGGATGATTTTTAAACATACCGGTTCAGTGCGAGCCTTCCTTCTTTACAGAAAGTGTCTACTGCACTAACTGGATGAGATTATTCAAAACAATACAGCAACAGCGATGATCGGGAGAGTAAGGAGATAAAATCCTTTCAGGGAGGCTGTATCTAAAGACTGAGAGTACGGCCAAGGGTTGTCTTACTGAAGTTCACCCGTTAGCTGCACTTCTGAACGCCTTTTAATTAATAGAAAGGTCAATAGGTGGTGTCGGTTGCCCCGTTAAGGCAAGTTTACCCTAGAGTGGGCCTGATGGCCAAAAAGGGTGGTACCGCGGTATAAATCCCCGCCCCTTAGTGAGCGGGGTTTTTTTATTGTTTTTTGTATGTGTTTGAATGTTTGAAAAAGGGGTGTAATTAATTGGAACAGGAAATCCAAAGGATCAAAGACAGCGCGTTAGCTGATCTACAGGATGTAGAAACTGAGGAAGAACTTCAAGAGCTACGAGTGAAGTATCTAGGGAAAAAAGGCATGTTGACCAAGGTTTTAAGGGGTATGGGTAAAGTGCCCGCAGAGATGCGGCCCCAGCTGGGGCAGCTGGCCAATGAAGTGCGCCAGCTATTGGAAGGGGAATTAGATAAACGGCTGGCAGTGCTGCAGGAGAAGGAAAAAGAGAGAAAAATTGCGAAAGAAGCCATCGATGTCACACTACCTGGTCGGCCTGCAGCCGGCGGTCACAAGCATCCCCTAACCATAGTTCTGCAGGAGATTAAAGATATTTTTACCACTATAGGTTTTGAGGTGGCAGAGGGGCCTGAGATAGAATATGATTATTACAATTTTGAGTCCTTAAACATTCCCAAGGGGCATCCTGCCCGGGATATGCAGGATTCTTTTTATATCACTGATGAGGTACTGCTGCGCACCCATACATCTCCGGTACAAATACATGTGTTAGAGGAACGGGTGCCAGACCTTCCGGTGCGGATTATAGCACCAGGTAAGGTTTACCGCAGGGATGATGATGCCACACACTCTCCCATGTTTCATCAGGTGGAAGGGCTCCTGGTGGATGATCACTGCACACTGGGTGACCTGAAAGGAGTGCTGCTAGCTTTTGTCAGGCGGATGTTTGGCCAGGATAGAGAGATCAGGCTGAGGCCAAGTTATTTTCCGTTTACTGAGCCCAGCGCAGAGGTGGATGTTTCCTGTATCAACTGTAAGGGGAAGGGATGCCGGGTCTGTTCCGGAACAGGTTGGTTGGAGGTCCTTGGCTGCGGGATGGTTCATCCTAAGGTTCTGGCAGGTTCTGGTTATGATCCGGAAGAGGTCATTGGGTTTGCATTTGGTATGGGTGTGGAGCGGATCGCCATGCTCAAATATGGGATCAATGACCTGCGTCTCTTTTTTGATAATGATATCAGATTTCTGCGTCAGTTCTAGGAGGGATATAGATTGCGTGTATCATATCGTTGGCTGCAAGATTATATAAAATGTGAGCTGCCAGTAGAAGAATTAGCTGAAAAACTGACTATGGCCGGCCTGGAAGTTGAAGGGGTATTCCCTCCAATAGAAGGGCTGGACAGGATTATTGCGGGAAGGATCATGGAAATCAAACCTCATCCCCATGCAGAGCACTTGATGCTTTGTCGTGTGGATACAGGTTCCGATACCATCCAGCTGGTCAGTGGAGCACCCAATTTAAAAGCCGGTGCTTGCGCAGCCTTGGCTCTTCCCGGGGTAATGCTGCCCGGGGGAAGGGTAGAGGCCAGGGATTTTCGTGGAGAAAGCTCAGAGGGAATGCTCTGTTCAGGTGCGGAATTAGGAACTGATCAATGGGGATATGGAGATGACAAGGGTATTTTGCTATTGGATGGTGAGATACCTGCGGGCACAAAGTTGGATCAGGCCATTGAGCTGGATGATCGGGTGATCGAGATAGAGTTAACCCCCAACCGAGGTGACTGTCAAGCCGTAATAAATATTGCCCGGGAAGTGAAAGCCCTGACTGGGGCAGAGCTGCATCTTCCTGAGCCTGTTGTTGTCGAAGAGGATGGTTTGACAGAAGATTATATTAAGGTAAGCATCGAAGCTACGGATCTTTGCCGCCGTTACGCCTGCCGCCTTGTGCGCAACATTAAGTTAGAATCATCCCCTCTGTGGATGCAGCAGAGATTGTTGTCAGCTGGAATGAGGCCGATCAATAATATTGTTGATGTGACAAATTATGTGATGCTGGAGTATGGTCAACCGCTCCATGCTTTTGACTTTGATAAAATACAAGGATCCCACATTATTGTGCGCCGTGGGCACAGTGGCGAAAAGATGGTGTCACTGGACGGAAATGTTAGAGATCTGGATCCGGAGATGCTGGTCATCGCCGATGAGGAAGAAGCTGTCGCCCTGGCTGGAGTGATGGGTGGCTTGGCTAGTGAAGTAACAGAGAATACACAGATGATTCTTCTGGAATCAGCCTGGTTTGAGCCTCTGAGTGTCAGGAGGACAGCAACCCGTCTGGGATTGCACTCTGAGGCTTCCAGACGTTTTGAGAAGGGTATCAACGCGGATGGTATAATACCCGCCGTAAATAGAGCGGCACAACTCATTCAACAGTTGGGTGCCGGTCAGATCACAACCGGTATTGTGGATGTTAATGTAAGGCCTGAGACTGCACGAACCATCAGGCTGCGTACAGCAAGGGTCAACAAGGTGCTGGGGACAAAATTAGCCAGAGAGGAGATCCAGGAGCTGATCGAGAGATTGGATTTTCCCTGTGAACTCTGCAGTGGTGATGCTATCTTGGTAACTATTCCTGCTTACAGAGTGGATATTTTTGAGGAAGTAGATCTCATTGAAGAGGTAGCCCGGCTCTATGGCTATGACCGGATAACTGCAACCTATCCGGTTGGAGTGCTGATTCAAGATAATATCAGTGAACCCAGCATCAGGGATCAGGTGATCAATGCGGCAAGCGGTTTTGGCCTTGATGAGGTGCTTACTTATAGTTTCACTGGGGAAGGCTCTTTCGATAAGTTGAGGATTCCTCAAGATAGCCTCCTGCGCAATGTGCTCAAGATCCAAAACCCGCTGCGTATAGAACAGCAGGTAATGCGCACAACACTCTTACCAGGGTTGATGGATGCTGTGACTTACAATTATCATCGTAAACTAGTCGACCTGGGGCTGTTTGAGGTGGGTGCGGTGTTCGTTCCTCAACAAGCTGATCAGATCCCAGAAGAGCGGCAGCACCTAGGGATTATTGCCTGCGGTAAGACCGATGCCGGTTGGCGGGGTACAGGTGAAGAACGGGATTATTACTATGTGAAAGGCATTATAGAGGGTATCTTAGGGATGCTGGGGATGAAAGAGTTGACCTTTGAGAAATACACCGATTTCCCTGCCCTACATCCTGGCAGGTCAGCACGCATTCTTTATGGGCAAGAAGAGTTGGGTTATCTAGGGGAACTTCACCCCCAGGTTATGGAGAATTACGATCTTTCTCTCAGAGCAGTTGTTTGTGAACTGGATCTGGAAAAGGTAGCCCTGTTCAGCAATCAGCAGCTTTTGTTCAAACCCATCTCTCGATATCCTGGTATCAACCGGGATCTGGCTCTGGTGGTACCTGTTTCTGTACCGGCTGCTCAGGTACAGAAGGTTATCTATGGAACAGGTGGAGACCTACTCAAGAAATGCCAGCTTTTTGATGTTTATTACGGTGATCAGGTGCCTGAAGGATACAGGAGCTTGGCTTATTCCCTGCTCTACCAGTCTCCAGATCACACCCTGACAGATGAAGAGGTTGCGGGGATTCACGATGCAATAATAGAGGCGTTGGCAAAGGAAGTTGGGGCACATTTAAGGTGATAAAATAGCAGGATTCTTCTCCAATGTCGGAGAAATCCTTCTTAATCCACAAGAGGAGGGGAATATGAGTGGTGAACAATCACAATATGAGATCCTCGGAAAGCGAGAGGAAAAATAAAGAGCTAGGGAAAAATAGAATTACAGTGAAAATCTATGATGAAGAGTATGTCATCATGGGTCGGGCTGAGCCACTGGTGATTGAAAAGATCGCCAATTATGTGGACCGCAAGATGAGACTGGTCGGGCAGAAAAATTCGCAGCTTTCCTTGAGCAAGATAGCTGTATTGGCAGCACTGAATATCGCCGAAGATCTGGTCAAATTGCATGAGGATTATGATTTGCTTTCCGAACAATTAGATGAGGTAAAAAGACTAAGCGCAGATACTGAATAAATGGGAAACTAGGCACTTGAATGAGTTTTTGATGTGGCTCAGCAGATAATAATTTGTGGACATGAGGAGGAAAACTGGGTGAGAATTCGTGAAATTTATGGCATAGCCATTAGCAAAGGAATTGCAGTTGATCCTCGGGGTGAAGAGGGTATCAGAAGGTTATTAAATAGGCGGGAGAAGGATTTCCATGATTTGAAAGAGAGTGAGCAACAGGAATATGATCAGGAATCATTGAGAAATCCCTTCAGTGACAGCCGGATTTTGTATGGTGACCCTGAAGCTGATGTGAATGGAGTTTTAGCAGGCATCGATATGGAAGTAGGGGAGGTTCTCCTGGCTGATCGTCTGCGGGAGAAGGGAAAGAGAATCGACCTGATCATTTCCCACCATCCTGAAGGAAAGGCTATGGCAGCTCTGTATGATGTTATGCATGTTCAGGAGGATGAACTCCATCAGTTAGGTGTGCCCATCAATGTGGCAGAGGGTCTGATGGCAGGAAGAATCGCTGAAGTTGAGCGCCGCTTTATGCCGGCCAACCATAACAGAGCAGTGGATGCCGCAGCCCTATTAGATATACCGATGATGTGTGTGCACACACCGGCGGATAACCTGGTACAAGATTATCTAAACCGTTGTATTGATGAAAAAGCCCCCGAAACAGTGGGTGATATAGTTAAATTGTTGAAGGAAATCCCGGAATATCGGGAGTCTGTCAAGCGCAATTCCGGACCAAAGGTTGTGGTCGGGCGTGAGAAAGGCAGCGGAGGTAAGATCTTTGTGGATATGACCGGAGGCACCAGCGGGGCTAAGGAGTCCTTTGAAAAGATGGCTGCGGCAGGTGTGGGAACCATTGTGGGCATGCATATGAGTGAGCTCTACCGCAAAGAGGCAGAGAAACATTATATTAATGTGGTTATTGCCGGCCACATGGCCAGTGATTCCCTGGGATTGAACCTGTTTCTGGATGAACTGGAGCGGCGTGGTGTGGAGATCACTCCCTGTTCCGGGTTGATGAGGTTTAGCCGTCTGTAGAAGTGGTAAGCTATAGGTGTATCGTGGGCTTTGCCCTGTACATGATTGAAGCTGGAGACTTCTATCGGAATTAAGTTAAAATATTGATCAGGGGGGAGTATCTGAGGGGTGCTTTGTAGGCTATGAAGAAGGAGAGGAAGGTTTAATGGACAGGTTTTCCCTAAAAAAACTAGAATTTCACCGAGTCAAAGAGATGCTCCAGAGGCACTGCGCCACATCTTTGGGGGAAGCACATGTACAAGATTTAGAACCATCTACAGAAGCCGATCAGATTTTAAGGCTACAGGAAGAGACCTCAGAGGCATGCCATGCCTTGAGAATGTATCCGGAGATAACATTGGCAGGTGTTCATGATCTGACATCCTTATTGAGGCGTGTAATCATTGGAGGCACCCTAGAGCCCCTTGAACTGCTGAGTTTATATGAATCATTGCAGGCGGCAGGGCGGTTAAAAAGGATTTTCTCACGCCAGGAGATAGAACTGCCCCTTTTGGATGAGCGTGTCAATGGTTTGCAGGAGTGTTCTGCTCTGCAGGAGAAGATTGCTTCCTGTATTCAAGAGGATGGGGAAATTGCGGATCACGCATCACCACAACTGGCTAAACTCCGCCAGAGGATGAGAAGCCTAGAGGTAAAGATTCGAGAACAGGTAGATGTGATGCTGTCCAAGCAGGAATGGAATAAATACCTACAGGAACCCCTCTTCACCGTCAGAGGGGATCGCTATGTGATGCCAGTTAAACAGGAATACCGCAGTCAGTTTCCCGGGCTGGTACATGACCAATCATCAAGCGGAGCGACAGTTTATATGGAACCGATGCCCTTGGTCAAAATGGGCAATGAACTCACTGCCGGACGCTCTGCAGTTCACCAGGAAGAGCAGCGGATCATAGAGGAATTGTCCAGGCTTGTAGCAGTCTATCATGATGAAATTAAGCAGAACTTATTGTTGCTGGGAGAAATTGATTTTATTTTAGCCAAGGGACATTTTAGCAGAGAATTGCGGGCAAATCCCCCTCAATTCAGTCAGGATGGTTGTCTGGAAATCAAAGGAGGGCGTCATCCGCTGCTGAAAGATAAGGTTGTTCCTCTGGATATCAGGATAGGCCAGGATTTTGACTCGTTGGTGATCACAGGGCCAAATACCGGTGGCAAGACCGTTGCCCTGAAAACTGTGGGACTGCTGGTCGTGATGGCCCAGGCTGGACTGCATATACCTGCCGCTGAAGGCACTGTCATGCCTATTCTGCAGAATGTTTTTGCCGATATCGGGGATGAACAGAGTATCGAACAGTCACTCAGCACCTTTTCCGGCCATATGACAAACATAGTGCGAATCTTGAAAGATGCGGGAAAGGGATCACTGGTTATTCTTGATGAACTAGGAGCGGGGACCGATCCGGACCAGGGGGCGGCATTGGGAATGGCCATCCTGGATAGTCTGCTGCAAAAGGGCGCATTGAGCATCATCACCTCTCATTACAGCGAACTCAAGGTTTTTGCCCATCAAAGGGAGTGCGTGGAAAATGCCTCTGTGGAGTTTGACAGCAAAACACTGAAACCTACATATAGGTTATCCGTCGGCGTGCCCGGGGAGAGCAATGCCTTCGAAATTGCTGAGCAACTGGGCCTAAGCGGCGATGTCATCGAACAGGCCAGGGGATTCTTAAACCCTGAACAGCGGCAGCTATCAGATCTCATTCGCCATCTCAAGGATGATCAGTTTGCCGCATCCTCTGCCCGTGCAGAGGCAGAGCAACTGCGTTGTGAAATAGAAGAGATGAAAAGGCAGATAGAACGGAAAGAGCAGAAAATAAGGGATAAACAGAATGATATCTACAAGAAGGCCCATGAGGAGGCCAGAGAACTGGTACGGACTGCCAGAAGGGAAGCTGAGCATTTGATCCGCAATCTACGGGAGGAGATACGACAAAGTGATACCCAGATCAGTTTAGAGAACGCTCGGCAGGCCAGACACCAGTTAGACGATCTGACCGACAAGATCGATAAAGAGCTAGCCTCTCATGAAGCAGTACCAGGAGGCGAAATCCCCGAAGATGTGGAACCTGGAGATGCAGTGGCCATTCCTCGTTATAATCAGGAGGGGAATGTCTTGACACATCCTAATGCTGATGGGGATGTTGTCGTTCAAGTGGGGATACTGAAGGTAAACCTGCCCCTCAAAGAACTGCGCCGCAGCAAAAAGAAAAAACAGACAGAGGTAAAGACTGTCGGAGCGAAGGATCAGGCTATCGCCAGGAAGGCGACAATACTTCCGGAGTTTGATTTCCGCGGACTCAGAGTCGATGAGGGCTTGCATAAAGTGGATAAATATTTGGATACAGCTTACCTGGCTGGAATGAATAAAGTTTCATTAATTCATGGGAAAGGGACAGGGGCCTTGCGTGATGCAGTACGGCAATATCTTGCCAAACACCCATTTGTGGCATCTTACCGCAGTGGGGGTTACAATGAAGGGGGAACAGGAGTAACTATTGTGGAATTCAAATAATTTTTAGCTGAATAAGAAAAAAATAAAGTCAGCAACCTTTTTGATAAAGTTTGATAAAGGCTGCTGACTTTTTGGCTCCACTGAGCATCCATTAGGGTTGATGGGAGGCTCCTTCGGTGTCCTGACCATGGCCATTATTAGGATTATTGATCAAAGGTTTCTTTGTTACCTGGTGGTCTTGCAGTGGACAGCGCACTTTTGGCGCTTCATATGCTTTAAATATGCGCTCCTCGATAAATTCTTGTGGGCAACCACCTGTTTCTAATAGGCCGGCTTCATTTGCCAGATATAGGGTTCCGCTATGGCGTGGGTCTGTACATATCCTGACTGCAATTTCCTTATGATCATCTGGCCCATGCACATCGCAAACCTTTTCAGGCATTGCCCCTTTAAGTAAACCAGTACTGATTTTATGAGGACAATATTCGTTGGCCAACATCTTGGTTTCCTCACAGATCTCTACCTGTACGTGAAGATCACAGGTTTCATTGGGCAGTGAACCCTGGACAAATATTTCCTTAAGCTGGCTCTCTTGAGGGCAGAAGGCGTTGGGCAGTTTTCCTGATTTTAAGCATATCGCTCTAGTCACAATACCAGATGGTCTTGTGAACTGCTGTACAGGTAGGCCTTCTGTGGCTTTTTGCATGACCGCTTTCCAGACCAAAGCAGGGTAATAACCACCCGCAGCTTGCCCATCATTGATATTCTCTTCTTTGTCAAACCCCATCCAAACTGCTCCAGTGAATTCAGGGGTATAACCCATAAACCAGATGTCCTTTGTCTCCTCGGTTGTTCCAGTTTTGCCGGCAACCGGCCGATTCATCCTGGCTCTTGTCCCTGTACCGCTCTTAACAACAGTCTGCAGCAGGTCGGTCATGATATAGGCTGTTTGTTCTGACATGGCTACCCGCTTCTGGGGATTTGCATCATACAAAACCTTCCCATCGCTGTCGATTATCCTGAGTATGGAGTGGGGTTCGATATACACACCCTGGTTGGCAATAGCTCCATAGGCGCCAGCCATTTCCAAAGGGGAAATACCATAAGTGATACCACCCAAAGCAAGGGATAGATTGTTGTCACGGGAATCGTCGAAACTGGTGACTCCCAGCTTTTTCGCGAATTCCAATCCGTAGTCAGGACCAATATTATGCAGCAGTCGTACAGCATAGGTGTTTTTTGACCACTGGACTGCTGCGCGCATAGTGATCCAACCGGCAGATTTATAGTCATAGTTGTTAAAGGTGTTATTACCTATTGTGACAGGTGAATCTAATAGGGATAGTGCAGTGGTGTACCCCTTTTCCAGAGCTGGGGTATATACAACCAGCGGTTTGATAGCACTGCCGGGTTGGCGTACAGCTTGTGTCGCTCTGTTAAAAGAGCGCTGCTGTGTGTGTTCCCGTCCGCCTACAAGCGCTTGAATCTCTCCTGTTTTATTTTCCAAAAGCACCATAGCACCCTCTACCTGTTTGCCATTCTGATCACTGGGAAAATTGGCGCTGTTGGCGATGACATCCTCCATTTTCTGCTGAGCTTGGGGATTCAGGGATGTATAAATTTTGAGTCCTCCACGGTAAAGGAGTGATTGGCAATCATCATGAGAGATACCCTGCCCTTTAAGGATTTTTTCAGCTTCATTAATAACATGATCAGTAAAATAAGGGAAAGCATAGCTAGTTATGGTTCCCTCATTATACTGCAGTTCTTCTTGTTTGGCCTGGTCAGCTTCCTCTTGCGTTATTTTACCGTAGTTGACCATTGTATTTATAACAAGTTCCTGCCGGTTTTTGGCCACTTCTTCGCTTTGGGTTGGATTATAGTTATTAGGGCTGCGCACAATACCGGCTAAGAGGGCACTTTCAGCAAGGGTAAGATCCTTTGCATTCTTGCCGAAATAGTGTTGAGATGCGGTTTGGATTCCATATGCTCCATTTCCAAAATAAATACGATTAAGGTAAAGTTCAAGAATTTCATTTTTTGAATAATGATGTTCTACCTGGAGAGCAAGGACGGCTTCCTGAATCTTCCGTTTAAAAGTTTTTTCCGGTGTCAAAAACGAGTTTTTTACAAGCTGTTGGGTGATGGTGCTGCCACCTTCTGCGCCGATACCGCCTTTGATATTGGCCAACACAGCTCTGCCTATTGCCTCTATGTCTACTCCATGATGAGTGTGGAAACGGTTGTCCTCTATGGACACGATGGCATCAGGAGCATACTGGGGCAGGTCACTTAGAGAAACTGTGATTCTGTTTTCCTCTGCGTATAGTCTGGATGCGGGTTGGCCATCTTGGTCATAGATAATAGTAGTCTGACTTCCCTCAAGTTTTTGAGGATCCCATTCAGGCAAAGAATAAACCGCACTCGCTACATAGCCACATCCAACAAGTACAAGAACTAATCCAATTAGAAGAACCGCAAGCAGAGATACACGTGAGAAACTAAGCTTTTTTTTGCCCTTTTTTTTAGCAGCACGACTGGTTGATGCATTCTTGTCTGTCATGATCGGATCACCTACCTAATGATTTACTCATGAATCTCAGTTTGTTTACGAGTAAGGCCCGCAAGAATAGTAAGGTCTAACTCTCGAAAGTATTCTATAGCTTCCTCCGGTGCGATAATTGTCAGCACATCATCTTTTTGAATAATACTATCTGCATTGGGAGAGACGATTTCGCTGCCGTCACGAAGAATGGATAAAATAGTTCCTCCAGCACGGCTGCGAAAGTCCGCTTCTTTCAGGCTTTTTCCTATTAAAGGAGATTTGCCTTCAACTCGAAACTCATGGATGCGCTGGAAACGTGTTGCCATCTTGAAGGTATAATCCAAGAGTTCGTCAGTCAGTTGAGAAATTTTCTGGTCAAGTTTACGGCGCTCGTCTAAATATACGAGCAGTTTTTTCTGAATGTCTTCTAGAATCTGATGCTGACCATACTCCGCCAGATAGTTTTCAGCGGCAACTTGAGAACATACAATAACACCTACACCTGGCTGGAGCTTTACGATCTTTCTTTCCGCCAAAATTGCTAGGGCACGTCTTATTGTTTCTGGAGAAACATTATATCTTCCTGCCAAAGATGACCTTCCTAAAATTTTTTGTCCTATTTTATATTGGCCACGGGCGATGCCTGTGGCGATATCCACAGCAATTGTAATATACTTTGCCGTTTTACCACGGCGTGATGTTTCTGACACATAATTCATTCCTTCCACAATATATTCCTTAAAAAGTATAGCATATTTGGGCTTGGTTCGGGAAGGAATAGTTGTTGGTCGTCGGGACGCGGGGACGGTTCTCGCGTCTCATCCTCTCGGTTAATGGATTAGTTATTAGTAGTTGGCTGTTGGCAATTGTTGTTTGTTCGGTCAAGACATGGGTGACACAAATGGTTCAATACATAGGCAACACTCCATTTGTCTTGAATTCTTTCTGCTTTATATTATGCTGCAGAAAGGGGGGAGGCATAGTGTTGTCCAGGTCATGAACCTGTATCTTTTAAAACAAATAGAGGTATGAGTAAAATCTTAGTGG
>DIQC01000009.1:25610-47189 GCA_002426495.1 Thermacetogenium sp. UBA5472 | reverse complement strand
GGGACAATGACTGCAGTGCTCAATGCTGCCAATGAAATAGCAGTAGAGGCCTTTCTGGGACATTTGATTTCCTTTAAGGCTATTCCTGAGCTGATCAATGAAGTGATGAATATGCATAGTTGCAAGACTGGAAAGCTGGATCTTGATGAAATATTGGCAGCTGACCGTTGGTCCAGGGATTGTACTAGGCAGTTGATCAATAGATAAGCTATGGGATTTTCGTGTTCCTTTTTCCTATTAGACTCTATTCTTCCTGGGAGGTAAAAGATGAGTGTCATTATAGCTATCCTGGTTTTAGGTTTTCTCATTTTCGTGCATGAACTCGGGCATTTTATGGTTGCTAAATGGGTGGGTATTCATGTGTTTGAGTTCAGCCTCGGTTTCGGCCCCCAGCTCTTGGGGTATCAAAAAAACAAGGAGAGCACTAAATACGCCTTGCGGATACTTCCCCTGGGAGGGTTTGTTAGAATGGCCGGTATGGATGCGGATGAGACTGAGGAAGGGGTAGATCCCGCTGCGAATTTTAATGATAAGCCATTAAAAAGCCGTTTTGCAGTGATCTCTGCAGGCTCTGTCATGAATTTTTTGGCGGCTGTTCTGTTGTTTATAATCACTTTCAGTGCGATCGGAGTGCCTGCAGCATCTGAAACCAATGTAATTGGAGAAGTTCTTGCCGATAGCCCTGCCGTGACTGCGGGTTTGCAATCCGGAGACAGGATTGTTTCTATCAATGAGACTTCCACCCCCACTTGGACGACAGTTGCCGAGAGCATACAGGAAAGTGGGGAAAATAATATCCATGTGGTTGTAGAAAGAGGGGAAGAGAGGCTCGATTTTACAGTAACTCCCCATTATGAGCCAGATGCTAAGGCATATCAGATCGGTGTTGCTCAGCAATTGTTATGGGAAAAGCAGGGGTTATTTGCGGCAATTAAGTTGGGATTGATTCAGTCTTTTCAATTGTCCAAGCTGGTTTTGGATGGATTCGTGGCAATGATAGCAGGTCAACTTTCAGCCGATGATGTGGCCGGTCCTGTGGGTATTACAGTCGCTATTGGGAATGCGGCTGCAGGAGGAGCGGGGTCTTTAATGATCTTTACTGCGTTGCTGGCCATCAACCTAGCTCTGCTTAATCTGCTTCCTATCCCGGCATTGGATGGGAGCAAATTGGTATTTTTACTGATTGAGGGAGTGAGAGGCAGACCTGTGGCTCCTGAAAAAGAGGGATTTGTCAATCTCATCGGTTTTGCTATGTTGATGTTGGTCTTTATATTGGTTACTTATAATGATATAGCGCGTATTATTACCGGGGGTTAGACTTCAATGAGTTATCAACGCATAAAAACGAAACAAATAAGGATTGGCAGCAAACTTGTCGGTGGTGGCGCACCGATCACAGTGCAGACAATGACGAAAACAGACACCAGGGATGCGGATGCCACAATCTCTCAGATCAAGGAACTGGAGAGCATCGGTTGTGAGATCGTCAGGTTGGCTGTGCCAGATCAAGTGGCAGCAGAATCCTTGCGGGAGATAAAAAAGAATACGTCAATACCTATTGTGGCAGATATCCACTTCGATTATCGCTTGGCCTTGACGGCTATCGAAAGTGGTGTCGATGCTCTACGGATTAATCCCGGCAACATCGGTGAACAAAAACGTGTCCAAACACTTGTCGGAGCTGCCGCAGAAAGGGATATCCCCATACGCATCGGTGTGAATATGGGTTCTCTTGACTCTAATATTGAGGATAAATACGGTAGAACTGCTCAGGGGTTGGTAGAGAGCGCCCTCTCCCATGTATCTCTATTAGAGCGGGAAAGCTATCATAATATTGTTATTTCAGTTAAAGCAACCTCTGTACCGGTAACGATCCAGGCCTATCGAATGCTTTCTGAAAAGGTTGACTATCCCTTGCATCTGGGAGTAACAGAGGCAGGGGGACTATGGGTAGGAACTATTAAATCGTCGATCGGTATCGGGAGTTTGCTGGCTGATGGTATCGGTGACACTATCAGGGTATCCTTAACAGGCCATCCCAGTGAAGAGATACGAGTCGGCTTTCAGATTCTCAAGTCTCTCGGCCTCAAATCAGGAGGGATCGAACTAATCTCCTGTCCCACCTGTGGGCGCTGTCAGATCGATCTCTTTAAATTGTTAAATGAAGTGGAGCAAGAACTGCCTCTGACAGAGGAGGCTCTTCAAGTAGCCATTATGGGGTGTGTTGTCAATGGGCCAGGTGAGGCTAAAGATGCTGATCTAGGCATCGCTGGTGGTAAGGGGTGTGGCATTCTTTTTAAGCAAGGCAAATTGGTCAAAAAGGTGCCTGAAGATAAACTGTTGGAAACGCTGATCTCTGAAATCAATCAAATACTGGAGGAAAGGAAGCAGGCCATATGAGAGTTTCAAAAATGTTGATACCGACCCTGCGGGAAGTCCCTGCGGAGGCAGACGCAATCAGCCATCAATTGCTGCTGCGTTCCGGAATGGTGAGAAAGGTGGCCGCCGGTGTCTATACCCTCCTTCCGTTAGGGAATAAGGTTGTCAAAAAAATAGAAAATATCGTTAGAGAAGAAATGAATAAGGCAGGGGGAGTAGAACTGCAGCTTCCTATTATCCAGCCTGCAGAATTATGGCAGGAGTCTGGTCGCTGGGATGTTTATGGTCCGGAGATGTATCGCTTAAAGGATCGCCATGGGCGAGATTTTTGCCTAGGACCTACCCATGAAGAATTAATCACTGATCTATTCAGGCAGGAGGTTAAGTCATACCGCCAATTGCCACTGCTTCTCTATCAGGTTCATAATAAGTATCGTGATGAACGGCGGCCGCGCTTTGGTCTCCTGCGGGGGCGCGAGTTTATTATGAAGGATCTTTACTCCTTTGATAAGGATGAGGATGGCCTGGAAGAAAGTTATCATAAGATGTATGATGCATACAATAATATATTCAGCAGGTGCAGCCTGGATTTTCGAGCCGTAGAAGCTGATTCTGGGGCCATAGGTGGAGATGTTTCACATGAATTTATGGTCATCGCTGATACGGGGGAGGATGAAATAACATTTTGCTCAGGTTGTGATTATGCGGCAAATATTGATAAGACACCCTGTCACTCTAGTGGTGAAGACGCAGCAGTTGAAGAAGAAAGACCCTTAGAAAAAAAGGAAACACCGGAAGCACGCACTGTGCAGGATGTGGCATCCTATCTTGGGGTGGATGCAGCAAAAGTGATCAAATCACTTTTTTATAATGCTGATGGCAAATTGGTGGTTGTCCTGGTGCGGGGGGACCGCTTGGTCAATGAGATCAAGGTGAAAAACTATTTAGAATGTAGTATGTTGGAGCCTGCTGATCCTGACGAAATGCGGAATAAATATGGACTTCCCATGGGGTTTGCGGGTCCTGTTCATTTGCGGGAAAAAGCTGATGTTACAATACTGGCAGATACAGAAATAGATAATTTGACTAATGCTGTTGCCGGGGCAAATAAAAACGGCTACCATTTTGTCAATGTTAACCTGGGGCGAGATTTTCAGATAGATAATTATGGTGATTTCCGCTTTGCACAAGTGGGGGACGTTTGTCCTTGCTGTGGAGCACCTTTGCAGGTGCAGCATGGCATTGAAGTAGGGCACATTTTCAAATTAGGAACCAAGTATAGTGAAGCCATGGAAGCGACAATCATCGATGAAAAGGGAAAAGAAGCCCCTGTCATTATGGGTTGTTATGGTATAGGGGTTACCAGAACCATGGCTGCAGCTGTAGAGCAGTGTCATGATCAAGATGGTATTATCTGGCCTTCTGCAATCTCTCCCTTTGAGGTTGTTATTATGGCAGTCAATCAGCGTGATGAACCACAGGTGAATTGTGCGACAGAAATATATCAACAATTGGTGGCAGCAGGGATTGATGTGCTCTATGATGATCGCCGGGAACGGCCTGGTGTTAAATTTAAGGATGCGGATCTGATCGGCTATCCGGCAAGGGTAGTCATTGGTAAAAAGGCAATCACTGAGGGGCTCATAGAGGTCAAGTGGCGCTCTACAGGAGAGATGAGCTTTCAGGAGAAAGGGAACATAGCTACTTATCTTAAAGATGCCTTGGCTTCAATGATGTAGAGGGTAATAACAACACAAACCATAAAATTATGGGGTAAGGTAGCTTTTACTATGAGCTTTTGTTATAATTGATTTGTATATTGCGGGGTATCAATGTAGCTGAAGGAATGTGATTTCTTTTAGGAGGTCTGTAAGAGTGGGTCCACTGCCCACTCTTTCATATTATTATTAGCTTCAGACTGATGTGGAATGGAGGGAAATTCTTGAACGAACAGGCAGTGAATACAGAGGTGGCGGAAATGATTACCCCCTTTATCTTACAAAATGGTCTTGAGTTAGTGGATGTGGAATGCAAAAGGGAAGGGAGTAGTTGGTACTTACGCATTTTTATAGATAAACAGGGTGGGGTACAGCTGGATGATTGTGAAAAAGTCAGCGGTTATATCGGTACTGAACTGGACGAGTCAGGTATCATCCCTCACCAATATTTTCTGGAAGTATCTTCTCCGGGAATAGAACGACCATTAAAGAAACCGGAGGATTTTGTGCGTTTTAGCGGCTCTCCAATAAAGTTGCGCACCACAACCAAAATTGAAGGAAGCAGAAATTATCAAGGGGTAATTTCCGATTATGTAGATGATATGGTGGTGCTGGAAACTGAAGGTGGCCGTTCAATAAAGATACCCTATCATCTTATAAAAAAAGCAAAACTGAAAAGCGATTTATAGGGGGGTGAGCAGATGTGAATGTGGACTTTATAAACGCCTTGAAGGATATTGAAAAAGAAAAGGGGATCAGCAGCGAGATTCTTCTGCAGGCAATAGAACATGCCCTGCTTACTGCATATAGGAAAAATTTCGGTTCCTCGCAGAACGCTCGTATAGAGATAGCCAGGGAAACAGGAGAGATAACGGTTTTTTCCAGGAAAACAGTAGTTGCTGATGTCACTGATTCCAACTTGGAAATCTCCTTAGAAGAGGCTGCGGAATTGGATCCGGAAGTCGAAGAGGGAGATATAGTAGAGATAGAGGTTACTCCGAGTAATTTTGGGAGGATCGCTGCACAAGCAGCTAAACAAGTTGTTTTTCAACAGATCCGTGAAGCGGAACGGGGCATGATTTATAAAGAATTCTTAAGCCGGGAAGGGGATATTGTTACTGGGATTGTAAGGCGTCAAGAGGGAAGAAATGTTTATATTGATTTAGGTAAATCTGAAGCCTTGCTATTACCATCTGAACAAATTATATTCGAGAAGTATAATCAGGGGGAAAGGATTAAGACCTACATAAATGAAGTAAAGAAAACAACCAAAGGCCCGCAGATCTTAGTTTCTCGCACCCACCCGGGTTTACTTAAAAGGCTTTTTGAATTAGAGGTGCCGGAAGTTTTCGAGGGAATTGTTGAAATAAAATCTGTTGTCCGAGAGCCCGGGATGCGTTCTAAGGTAGCTGTTTATTCAAAAAGTGAGAATGTTGACTCTATCGGGGCGTGTGTGGGTCCAAAAGGTATGCGTGTTCAGTCAATTGTTCAAGAGCTTAAGGGAGAAAAAATCGATATAGTCAAATGGGACGATGACCCAAGGTTATATATCGCCAATGCCTTGAGCCCGTCTAAAGTTATATCAGTAGAGACTAACGAGGATGAGAAGGCTGCACGGGTGATTGTTCCCAATCACCAACTTTCCTTGGCCATTGGCAAGGAAGGACAAAATGCCAGGTTGGCTGCACGTTTGTCTGGATGGAAAATTGATATTAAAAGTGAAGCTCAGCAAGAATTGGCATTGGCTGAGGAACAGCTCCTGACGGAAGTTGATGAATCCAAGGAACAAGAGGTGGACTCTTGATGGTTAGATTAAAAAAGGTTCCTCAACGTGTTTGTGTTGGGTGCGGGCAGACCAGGAGTAAAAAAGATCTGATGCGCATTGTAAGAACTCCAGATTCCCAGATAAATATTGACACAACCGGAAAGCTGTCAGGAAGAGGTGCTTATATTTGCCGGAGTATGGAGTGCCTGACAACTGCCCTTAAGGGAAAAAAACTGGAGAGGGCCCTGCAGATGGAACTGCCTCAGGATGTTATTATTGATTTGAAAAAAACTATCTCAGGTGAATGCGATTGACTTTTTTGACGCTGATGGGATTTGCCAAAAAAGCTAATAAAATTGTTTACGGAATGAGCAACTGCCAAAATGCTGTTCGTAAAGATAAAGCAAAGCTGGTAATTATCACTGCAGATGCAGGAAAAAACCGTAAAAAGATTATCAGAGAGTGCCAGTCTCTGAATATTCCTTTTCTAGAGTATGGCAATAAGGACCTATTTCTCAGATCCATAGGAAACCCAGCATGTTACTGGGCGGTTCTGTCTCAGGGCATAGCGGTAGAGCTAATGCGTGAATTTGAAAAAGAGAAGGTCCGGGATAAACCAAAATGGGGTGATTGAAATGGCTAAAATCAGGATTCATGAATTGGCCAAAGAACTGAACATGAACAGTAAAGATCTGGCAGACCGCTTGCGTCAGATGGGCTATTCTGTTAAGAACCATATGAGTACAATAGAGGAAAAAGAAATTGCCAAAATAAAAAAGAATTTAAAACCCAAAGATAATAGAAACAATAAGAATAATAAAAATAAGAAAGAAACAAAAGATGCGGTTTCTACCAGCAAACCTGAGGTTAAAGAAAAAGATTTTCGCAAGAGAGCTCAGGTGAAAAAGGATGAATTAAGTCAGAAGAAAAAGCAAAATCAAAAGGTGGTTCTGGCAAAAGTACAGAATCCAGTTCGCGGTCGCAGCAGTAAGAGAAAACGCAGGGATTATCATCGTGTAGCCGCTAAAAATACAGAACCGAAAACAATTATTATCGATAATAAGGTCACTGTACAGGAACTGGCTAATTCCCTGCATGTTAATGGGAGTGAAATAATTAAGAAGCTGATTGACTTAGGGGTGATGGCTTCTTTAAATCAGGTGATCGATAGCGAAACTGCCACACTTGCCGCCTCTGAATTTGGGGTTGATGTTGTAGTACAGGATGAAGTTGTAGAATTAGAAGAAGAAGTTTTACGTGAAGCACTTGATCAGCCTAAAGATCTCAAGCCGAAGCCACCGGTGATTACAGTTATGGGGCATGTTGATCATGGAAAAACATCTTTGTTAGACTACATCCGACATTCGAATGTGATAGCTACTGAAGCAGGGGGCATTACACAGCATATCGGTGCTTATCAAATAGAAATAAAGGGAAAGAAAATAACTTTCTTGGATACCCCGGGACATGAAGCATTTACAACTATGCGGGCACGTGGCGCTCAAGCAACAGATATTGCAGTTCTGGTAGTGGCGGCAGATGACGGAGTGATGCCTCAAACAGTTGAAGCGATCAATCACGCCAAGGCTGCAGAGGTGCCAATCATTGTAGCGATCAATAAAATTGACAAACAAGGTGCCGACCCGGATCATGTGAAACAACAGCTTGCCGAATATGGATTAGTTCCCGAAGAATGGGGCGGAAGTACTATTTGTGTACCGGTTTCTGCGAAACAGGGGACAGGTATTGATCAGCTTCTGGAGATGCTTTTGCTGGTTGCCGAAATGGAGGAGTTAAAAGCAAATCCTAGAAAGCCGGCCAGGGGTATTGTCATCGAAGCAGAATTGGATAAAGGAAGGGGCCCTGCGGCCACAGTTTTGATTCAGAATGGCATACTGTATATCGGGGATCAGATTTTGGTCGGTATCGCCTCTGGTAAGGTAAGGGCGATGTATGATTTCAAGGGTAACAGGATCGAAAAAGCCTCACCGGGAACCCCGGTAGAGATCCTTGGGCTCTCTGAAGTACCTGCTGCCGGTGATCTTCTTTACGCTGTTGATGATGAAAGATTGGCTCGCCAGATTGCTGAAAAACGTTTTGAAAAAAAGAGGCAGATTGAAAATGTTGTTCCTGAGAAAGTGACTTTGGAAGAATTGTTTAATCAGATCAAAGAAGGTAAGGTCAAAGAACTCAACCTGGTGGTTAAGGCAGATGTCCGTGGTTCTGCAGAGGCATTGATTCAAGCCCTGGAAAAGATGGGAGATCAAGAAGTTAGAATTAGTATCATTCATTCCGGTGTCGGTGGCATAACTGAAACTGACGTTATGCTTGCCAGTGCCTCAAACGCTCTGGTCATTGGTTTCAACGTCAGGCCTGACGTAAATGCCAAAGAGGCTGCTGAAACCGAGAATGTAGAAATAATGCTCTATCGTGTTATTTATGAGGCTCTTGATGATATTAAGGCAGCTTTAGAAGGGCTGTTGGAGCCAATTCACAAAGAGGTCTCTCTAGGTAGGGCAGAAGTGCGAAACACCTTTCATATCCCAAAGGTAGGAGTAATTGCCGGATGCTACATGCTCGAAGGGAAGGTAACTAGAAAGAGCAATGTTCGTGTTGTCCGTGATGGTGTTGTCATCTACGAGGGAAACATCGAATCACTAAAAAGATTCAAGGATGATGCCAAAGAAGTTGCCCAGGGGCATGAGTGTGGAATAGGACTGGAAAATTTCCAGGATGTAAAAGATGGAGATATTTTAGAATTCTACGAAATACAAGATATCAAAAGAGAGTTAAAGTCATAAGAGGTGATAGCTTGTGAGTTATCGTGCCAACCGCCTCGCCGGTGAAATAAAACGCGTGATAACAGAACTATTGCAAACCGGCCTGAAGGATCCGCGTGTCCACATGTTAACTAGTATCACAGCAGTGGATGTTTCTAGGGATTTACGCCATGCTAAAGTGTTTGTCAGTGTAATGGGCTCAGAGGAAGAGCAGAAAAAAACCCTAGAAGGTTTACAGAGTGCCAATGGGTTTATCAGATCTGAATTAGGAAAACAGATTCGTCTGAACTATCATCCTGAACTATTATTTGAACTAGACAGATCAATTGAACATAGTCTTAAGATTAGTCAAATGCTGAAGGATCTGAAACCAGATAAGGAACGAGAGAACTGATGGATATAATCGATGATGCTGTTAATTCTTTGCTGAGGTATGATAATTATATAATGACAACCCATATCAATCCTGATGGTGATGCTCTGGGTTCTTTGACAGGGCTTGGTTTGGCATTATTCAATATGGGTAAAAATGTTGTAATGATCATGCCTCATTCTATTCCAGCTGCCTTTCAATTTTTGCCGGGGGCACGACAGATAAAGAAAGTTGTGGATCACTTGGCTGGTTTTGACATGGCTATAGCAGTTGATTGCACTGATCTAAACCGTATAGGGGAAGGTGTCAGAGAGGTATTCTGTCGTACCGAGAATATAGCAAATATAGACCACCATATAAGCAATCGGTTTTTTGGAAATATCAATGTTGTGGATCCAAAAGCTGCGGCGACAGGGGAAATAATCGCTGATCTTTTGCAGAAAGCCGGGATATCCATCGCCCCAGATATTGCCACATGTCTTTATACTGCTTTAGTGTCTGATACCGGCTCTTTCAAGCAGCAAAATACAACCGCAAAGAGTCTGCGCACAGCCGCTTTTTTGCTTGATCGTGGGGCACAGCACAGGGTTATTCAACGAAACCTTTATGAGCAAAAATCTCTGGAGAGTTTGCACCTATTGGCTAGCGGATTGGAATCCCTTTCTCTTAATGAAAGTGGTACGATTGCCTGGATGAGCATTACGCGAAAGTCATTAAAGGACAGTGGCGCTTCTGTTGAGGATACTGAAGGGATGATTAATTATGTTAAATCCCTAAAGGGTGTAGAGGTGGGAATCCTCTTCAAAGAAGCTACTAATGGCGAAATTAATGTCAGCTTTCGTTCAAATGACTATCTGAATGTCAACCAACTAGCAGCTTATTTCGGAGGGGGCGGACATGAACGGGCTGCAGGGTGTATAATCAGTGGTGAGATCAAGGAAGTTGAATATCTTGTGCTCCAAAAAACAGAGGAAAAACTATATGATCAATATTGTGGGAGAGCGATCAGATGAACGGACTGATCAATGTCCTGAAACCGCCTGGTTTAACCTCCCATGATGTTGTAGCAGTTCTGCGTCGGCTGTTTGGCATTAAAAGAATAGGCCATACCGGAACCCTGGACCCCGGTGCAGTAGGCGTTCTGCCTATCTGTGTGGGACAGGGTACACGGGTGGTAGAATATATGATCAATAAACCGAAAAAGTATCGCGCTGAATTTACTTTTGGTATCAGAACAGACACATATGATGCCGGCGGTAAAATAGTGGACAGAACCCCTGATGCCAAATTAGAGCCCTCTGTAGTAAACGATGTTTTAGAAGAGTTTAAGGGTGAGATAAAGCAGGTTCCTCCCATGGTTTCTGCTGTCCGTTATCAGGGGAAAAGATTATATCAGCTAGCCCGTGAAGGCAAAGAAATTGAACGCAAGGCCAGGCGTGTTCATATTTACGACATCAAGTTGCTCCGCTTTCAGAATGAATTAAAGTATCCGCGCCTTTTATGTGATCTGGAATGTTCAAAAGGAACCTATGTGCGCAGTATTTGCGCACAGCTCGGTGATAAATTGGGATGTGGCGCTTACCTCTCTTTTTTGGTGCGTACTGTTAGCGGCAATTTCCTATTACAGGACGCCTTGACACTTGAAGAAGTTCAGGGGATGTGGGAGAGGGAAGATCTATCTTTTTTGCTTCCCATTGACTCGGCACTTGAGGATATGCCTGCTTTCACTGTCAAAGAAAAAGCAGTGCCCCCTATTTTAAATGGTCTGCCACTTGCTCCTTCAGGTATCCTAGGTGGGATAGGCAATAATACCAAGCCTGAGTTGGTTCGTCTTTATTCCCCTGATGGTAAGCTATTATCCATCAGCAAATACTGTTGTACAGCTGCAGGGGAATGGTGTTACAAGCCGAAAAAAGTGTTTTGTCAGCTCCAATAATTTTGTTAATTTCAAATATAAAAATAATTTCAATTATAAGAAGAGGGAAACTAGATGAACAACTTTGGGGATACTGAAAAAATTGCTCTGGAGGACAAACAACTGGTAGTCGCCCTGGGGAATTTTGACGGAGTACATCGAGGCCACCAGATGCTGCTACAAAAAATGATCTTATATGCCCATCAACATGGTGCCCTTTCGTCAGCTTTGATTTTTAACCCCCATCCTCAACAGGTCTTAAATCCAAAAGTGAGCCCTAAGCTGCTTCTGAATACTGATCAAAAAATCGAAATATTAAAACAGCAGGGAGTCGATAATGTAATTATCATCCCTTTTGATATTAATCTTTCCTCTCTGTCACCGGAAGAGTTTATAGAGAAAATACTGGTTGCGGAACTACAGGTTTCCGGAGTATTTGTCGGTTATGATTACCGTTTTGGCAGCAAAGCCGTAGGAACACCCGAACTGCTTTGTGCTCTCGGAAAGGAAAAGTTTTTTTTTGTAGAGGTTGTCCCTCCGGTTCTTTTACAGGGAGTTCCTATCAGCAGCACTTTAGTTAGACAAGAATTAATTAACGGGAACATTGAGCAAGCGAAGGAGTTGCTGGGATACAGTCCCATCCTTAAGGGTAAAATTGTTTCTGGAAACCGGCGGGGGCGAAAGCTGGGGTTCCCTACTGCTAATGTGAAAGTGCCTGTTGATATATTGATTCCCAAGAATGGTGTCTATCTTGGAGAAGTGTTATTAAAGGGAAGTCATCATCTAACGGTGATCAATATTGGGAACAGGCCCACCTTTGGTTGTGGAGAAAGACTGATTGAAGCACATTTGCTTGATTTTCAGGAAGATGTATATGGCAAAGATATTGAAATCACGCTGGTTAAAAGGCTGAGAGACGAGAAAATATTTGCGAATCAACAGGATTTAATTGAACAAATTCGAAAGGACATCGAAATAGCAGTAAAGTTTTATGAGGAATTGGAACAACAGCAGGCTTAAAGAGGCGGTTCCGGCTAAAGCGGAAAGATTTACATTGAGAATAAACTATGATAAAATCAAAAAAACGTGGTCAAAAGGAGGAAATATATTTGGGGCTTCCGGTGATCCACGAGTATCATCATGATCTGAAAAAGGTAGTTCAGCAAATAGCGCAGATATGTCTCAGTGAGGAATTTATTACTTTAAAAAAGGAATTGGAGGAACTCTATGCTAGAACACCTCAGCTTGAGCGAGCTTTCTCAACAGCTTTTCAAGATGCTCTGTACGCTATAATCGCTCAAGAGGAGATCGAAATGCACAACACAAGTGTCTGAGATGAACATCTATCTTAAAACAGAGACACCATCAGAAATAGAGTCCATTGTCAGGGGTTTCCACTCCGAGTTCTGGCATTCATTTCATGGTTAGGAGTACAGATAAACATGAAGGTTATTATAACGGAACATGCTAAAAAAAGATTGAATAACCTTCGACAGGACAAAATAACTATTGAGGACATTATCAACGCAGCTCATGAAATACCGGCACAGGTCCCAAATGCAGCTAGATTCCGTGGATTCTTCGCCAGATCAGGCAGGATGTTCGATCTGGTTGTCAAAGATATACCGGCGGGACGGCTAGTCGTTACAATAATAGGAAAAAGAACGCTAAAAAAGTAAGGAGGTTACAGGGTGACTTATAATTCTGCAGTAAAGAAAGATATTATCCAAAAATACCAGCTTCATGAAGGGGATACGGGTTCTCCGGAAGTGCAGATTGCTCTTCTGAGCGAACGCATCAACTATCTGACAGAGCACCTGAAAGTACATAAAAAAGATCATCACTCACGCAGGGGATTATTAAAGATGGTCGGGCAAAGGCGCGGTTTCCTTAACTACTTAAAAGAAAATGATCCTGCTCGTTACCGAGTTATAGTAGAAAAACTAGGACTGCGGCGCTAAAATAACAAGTTTAACAAAAGGGGGAGAGAGCGGATAGCCGCTCTTTCTGATTGTTACTAGCAAAAGGAGGTTTTACGTTTATGCCAGAAGCGTATCAAATGATGCTTGGCGGAAGGCCTTTAATTCTTGAATTTGACAAGGTAGCCAAGCAGGCTAATGGCGCTGTTTTGATGCACTACGGTGATACGGTAGCATTGGTTACTGCCACTATTTCCAAAGAACCGAGAGAAGGAATTGATTTTTTCCCTCTCCTGGTGGATTATGAGGAGCGACTATATGCTGTAGGAAAGATTCCAGGTGGTTTTATAAGAAGGGAAGGGAGACCGACAGAAAAGGCCATTCTTGCAGCAAGGCTCATCGATAGGCCCATTCGGCCCCTTTTTCCGCAAGGTTTTCGCAATGATGTCCAGGTAGTGGCCACAATCCTTTCTGTCGACCAGGATTGCTCTCCTAGCATCACAGCCATGATTGGTGCTTCAGCTGCACTATCAGTATCCGATATTCCTTTTGAAGGCCCTATAGCAGGGGTTATTGTCGGTAGAGTCGATGGGGAGTATGTAATTAACCCTACCGTAGAACAGGAAAAGAAGACTGATATGCATCTGACATTAGCTGGCACTGAGCAGGCAGTGATGATGGTTGAGGCAGGTGCCAATGAAATTAGTGAAGAAGATATTATCAATGGGATCAATTTCGGGCACCAGGCGATTAAGGAACTTGTACAGTTTCAAAAAAAGATAATTGCAGAAATTGGGAAAGAAAAAGTTGATGTTCCTGTATTTGAACCCGATCCTCAACTAGAGGCTGATCTGCGAAGTTATGCCCAGGAAAAGGTTACTGTTGCTGTCAAGAACCCGGATAAACTGGCCAGGCAGAATGATCTGGATGAATTGGAGAAGGAAACTGTAGAGCACTTTGCTGAGATATATCCGGAACAGGAGAGAGTCGTACAATCAATTTATTCAACGTTGGTCAAAGAGACGGTCAGGGGAATGATCCTTGAGGATGGTGTGCGTCCTGATGGAAGGCGCCCTGACGAGATTAGGAAAATTACCAGTGAGGTAGGGATTCTGCCCCGTGCTCATGGGAGCGGTATCTTTACCAGGGGTCAGACACAGGTTTTAACCGCGGCAACACTAGGAACAATACGTGAAGAACAAGTCTTGGATGATTTGGGGCTTGATGAGAGTAAGCGATACATCCATCACTATAACTTCCCATCATATTGTGTGGGTGAAACAAGACCTATGAGGGGACCAGGACGCAGGGAAATTGGGCATGGTGCACTGGCAGAAAAAGCATTGCTTCCTGTTATACCAGATGAGGACCAGTTTCCTTATACGCTCAGACTTGTATCTGAAGTGCTGGAATCAAATGGATCATCATCGATGGCAAGTGTCTGTGGAAGTACACTGGCTTTAATGGATGCCGGTGTTCCTATCTCCGCACCTGTTGCAGGTATCGCTATGGGACTGATCAAAGGGGAAAATGGATTCGCTGTCTTGAGCGATATCCAGGGCATGGAAGATGCCATGGGCGATATGGACTTTAAGGTTGCCGGAACAGCCAAAGGTATCACAGCCTTGCAGTTGGATATCAAAGCCCAGGGGGGACTGACTACAGAAGTCTTAAGACAGGCTCTCGTTGAAGCGAAAAAGGGTAGGATGTTTATTTTGGGTAAAATAAACGAAGCAATAACAGAATCGCGACCTGATTTATCACCCTATGCGCCACGTATCATCAGCATGACAATCGATACCGAGAAAATCCGCGATGTAATTGGCCCTCAGGGCAAAGTGATCAGGAAAATCATAGAAGAAACTGGTGCACAGATCGACATCGAGGATGACGGGCGTGTGTTTATCTCCGCTGCAAATGGGGAAGCTGGACAAAATGCTGTAGATATCATTGAGACCATTACCAAGGATGTTGAAGTTGGGAAAATATATTTAGGTAAGGTCGTCAGGCTGATGGACTTCGGGGCATTTGTGGAAGTCATTCCAGGAGTGATGGGAGCCTCAGGCAAAGAGGGCTTGGTGCATATCTCTCAGTTAGATGAGAAAAGGGTCAATCGTGTCAGAGATGTTGTCAAAGAAGGGGACGAGATCATCGTTAAAGTAACAGATATTGATAGACAAGGGCGTGTCAATCTTTCACGCAAAGAGGCTGTACGAGCATTACGCAAAAAATCGGAAAAATAATGATCAATCTGAGCAAATAACTTCCCCTCCCTCGGAATATAATACTGCAGGGGGTGTGGAAGTGTTTGTTTTTTACTGGGAAAAAAGAGCGATTATTTTAGTTGCGGGAGCACTGGTTTTATTAACCTGTATCTATACAGGTGCTTATGCATCAGAACAGGTCTTTCAAAAAAAATTGAAACCGATTTATCAAGGGGATTCTGCCTTTAAACAGGTAGCGATAACAGTCAATGTGGATTGGGGAGAAGAATATCTGCCTGATATGCTGGATACCCTAGAGAAAAGCCACGTTGAGGCAACATTTTTTATCAGCGGAAGATGGGCTGAGGAGCATCCAAAGCTTGTTCGTCAGGTAAGTAGCGTTGGACATGAAATCGGTAATCATGGTTTTTCCCATCCTCATGTTAATGACCTGGATTTAGAAAGAAACAAGGAAGAAATACAGAAAACCACAAAAGCGATCAAGCAGGCCACCAAAAGTACAACACGCTATTTCGCTCCTCCATATGGGGAATACAATGACACAGTTCTGCAGGCGGCTGCGGAGACAGGGCATCAGGTCATTCTGTGGACTGTTGATACGGTGGACTGGCAAAAGCCTTCGGCAGAACAGATTACTTCCCGGGTGGTGGATGGTGCCCAAAATGGGGCCATTATTCTCATGCACCCCACAGAACAAACAAATGAATCGCTACCGGGGATGATCAAGGGTTTACGGGAAAAAGGGTACAAAATCGTGCCTTTGGAAAAACTAATAACCGGTTAATTTTTATTGAGGTGGAAAGATTTGATGAAGAAATTGTGCTGCCTCCTGGTGGCTGTATTTTGCACATTGTTGTTTGTACCTGTGGAAAGAGCCTGGGCGGCAGCAGACCCCCAACTCTCGGCTGATGCAGCGGTGCTACTTGACTACCAATCAGGAGTTGTTCTGTACAGTTTCAATGCCACAGAACCACTTCCTCCTGCCAGTACAACCAAAATATTAGCAGGCCTGTTAAGCCTGGAAATGGGAGACGGGAATGAAACAGTTGAAATTGATCAGTACTCTGCATCTACTGAAGGGACAAGCCTCTACCTAAAAGCTGGACAGAAATACAGTCTTTATGATATAACAAAAGGCGCACTTATTAATTCCGGTAATGATGCCGCAGCAGCCATTGCCATTCATATGGCGGGTAGTGAAGAGCAATTTGCCTCTTTGATGAATTATAAAGCCAGGACAATTGGCTGCTGGCAGAACTGTTTTTGTAATCCCCACGGGCTTTCTCAGACAGGACATGAGGTAAGCGCCTTAGATCTGGCGAAAATTACTCGTTATGCCTTACACAATAAAGATTTCCGGCAGATTGTCCGCACCAGGAGCGACCGGATCAATGAATTATCTGGTGAGGATTCTATTGAGTTATATAATACAAATAGGCTATTAGGGTGTAAGGAAGGGGATCTTCAGGTTATTGGCGTCAAAACGGGAACAACAGATGAGGCAGGACAGTGCTTGGTAGCTGCTGCTCAATATAATGGCCAAATCCTGCTCAGCGTTGTTCTGGGAAGCGGTGATCGCTATACAGATACTCTCCGCCTTTTCGAATATGGGACAAGTAACTGTTATTATACTGCCGCTAAGGGCGAAACCCTTTTGTATCAAGTGCCTGTCAAATGGGGAACTCATTCTACAGTAGCAGTGGGGCCTGCAAAGGATATTTCCATTTTTGTTTCACCCAGGCAGCTGCCCCGGCTGGATAAAAAAATATCTATCGAATCTGAGCTGAGGGCTCCCTGCAGAAAGGGTGAACCTGTAGGTAAGGTAGAGATCAGCTTGGGAAATAGCATCATTAATGTTACCGAGTTAGTGACACTTGAAGATGTGGACGGACGGTTTTTCTGGATGAAATAAGAAACTTCAAATGATGAGGGGTTAAATCGATGTATTACAAAGATGTTTTAGATAACGGAGTCGTTATTGTCGGTGAAGAAATGCCCGAAGTAAGCTCTGTGGCTATCGGTTTTTGGGTAAAAACAGGCTCTCGCTTCGAAGCTACGGAGGAAGCAGGTATCTCCCATTTGATTGAACACCTGTTGTTTAAGGGAACAACAATGAGAGATGCCAGACAGATTGCCGAATCCATCGAAGAGGTTGGCGGCCAGCTCAATGCTTTTACAAGTAAAGAATTCACATGCTTTTATATCAGGGTTTTGGAAGAGTATCTTCCTTTGGCAGTGGATGTGCTGAGTGATATGCTGTTCAACTCTCTATTTAGTGAGGAGGCTATCAGTCGTGAGAAGGGTGTTGTGGCAGAGGAGTTGAGTATGTATGAGGATACTCCGGATGATATTATTCATGACTATTTCTCTCAGGCGATTTGGGATGGACATCCTTTAGGACGGCCCATCATCGGGACAACGGATTCTTTGTCTGCAATCAACAGAGACAAGCTCCTTTCCTACCACAAGCGTTATTACAGTCCATCAAATTTGGTGGTAGCCCTGGCCGGAAAGTTTCAGCACCAAGAAGCTGTGGATCTATTAGAATCGGCATTGTCACATTTATCTGGTGAAAAGGTGGAAACGAAAATTGCCCCACCACAGACCAGGATTGTATCGAAGAGTATTTTTCGAGACTTGGAACAACTACAGATCTGTATGGGGGTACAAGGGGTTTCTCTATATGATGATAATCTTTATCACCAACAGCTCCTCAATAATATCTTAGGAGGGGGAGCAAGTTCTCGCCTCTTTCAAAGTATTCGAGAGGAACGCGGCCTGGCATACTCTATCTACAGCTACAATTTATCTTTTTTGGACTGCGGTTTGTTTGTCATCTATGCCGGGATAAATCCTGCTAACTATCAGGAGGTTTTGGATTTAAGTCGGGGAGAGATTCAGGCAATAATAGATTCTGGCATATCGCCAAAAGAGATGCAGAGATCTAAGACTCAGGCCAAGGGAAGCCTTTTGCTGGCTCAGGAGAGTGTCCTCAATCGTATGCACCGGCTAGCAAAAACTGAGCTTGTACATCAAAAATTCGTAACTGTTGACGAAGTACTGGAAAGGGTCAATAAGCTGACTGAAGTGGATGTGCAGTCTTTTGCCCAGAAGCTTTTTGCATCAGAGCAAATGACTGTAACAATACTAGGGCCACTGAAAGCAAGTTCTTAGTTCAGAAAACATAATTCCAGCCGCTGTCTCATAAATACAACTAAAAGGTATGAAGGGGGAGGGGAGATTGCGGTTTAGTGAACTGATGGGAAAAGAGGTCATTAATATATTTGATGGGGTGCGCCTGGGTACCATTGGAGATTCCGACATGATCATTGATTCTGAAAGCGGGGAGATAGAATCAATTGTTCTTCCCCAGCGTGCGAGTTTTATGGGTCTCTGGGCAGATAAACAAGAGTTGGTGATACCCTGGTCAGCGGTAAAAAAAGTTGGCGCCGAGTTGATTATTGTCGATTTAGATGAAACCTATTCAATGTATAAAAGATGTCTTTAAATAACTGAAAGCCCGGATGATCCGGGTTTTTTTATTGAAAAAAAGGAAACCATTAGTTGACAATAAACATCATTTATATAAAAATATAGACAATACATTACTAGAAATGGGGCAGATTCGAAGTGAGTAATAGCATCCGTGTAGTAATTGCTGGTGTTGCCGGAAAAATGGGTAAAGAAACGGCAATAGCTGTACTTAATGAACAACCAGAATTACAGCTTGTGGGGGCAGTTGATCCCAGGGAGGACGGAGCAGATCTGGGTGAGATGGTGGGTGTTCCGGAATGTGGGATCGAAATCTGTGAAAACCTAAATCAGTTCTACCAGACAACCCAGGCAGATGTCCTCGTCGACTTTACAAATCCTCAGGCTGTTCTCCAAAATGCTAAAACAGCTCTGGAAAATGGAACAGCGCCTGTGATTGGTACGACAGGATTAGATGAGGTCGGGATGGCTGAATTAGAAAAATTGTCAGCTAAGTCAGAGCGGGCGGTCTTGATCGTTCCCAATTTTGCTCTGGGGGCAGTCTTGATGATGGAATTTGCCAGGAGCGCAGCCCGTTATTTTAAAAACGTAGAAATTATTGAACTGCATCATGATCAAAAGATCGATGCTCCTTCTGGTACCGCAATTAAAACCGCAGATATGATTCAACAGGTAAGAGAGCCCTTCAAACAGGGACACCCGGATGAATATGAGAAATTGACTGGGGCAAGGGGTGGAGAATCTGAAGGGATCCGGATTCACAGTGTTCGGTTACCAGGATTGATCGCTCACCAGGAGGTAATCTTCGGTGCGCCCGGGCAGACTCTTACGATCAGACATGATTCCATGCACCGCCAGTCATTTATGCCCGGGGTAGTTCTGGCTATACGCAAAATCGGCGGACTTCGGGGAGTTGTAGTAGGGCTGGACAAGATTCTCGATTGACGGACCGAGCACCATCTTCCCAATTTTCTCATATACTGTAGTGCGTAGCAATGATGAGGGGAAGGAGAGGGATGAAGGATGGGCTTGGATCTGAGAGGATTTAAGATAGCTGTTATCGGAGGAGATCAGCGGGATATTTATCTGATGCAGGAGCTTGTTAAAATGGGCGCATCTGTGTCAGCAATAGGGTTTTCCCCTTGCCATGAGCTGAACCAGGTTCAACTTGTGGATAGATTGGAGATCGCTATACATAATGTACAGGTTCTGATTCTCCCTATGGGGGGTACAGATACGGAGGGGAACATAAAGTGCCTTGATCAGGATATTACACTGCGACTGTCCCCTGAAATTGCCGCCGCTATTCCTGAAGGAGTGCTTTTAATCATTGGTTTTGCACGAGATTTTGTGAAAGAATGGGCACTAAAATATAAATGGAACATGATTGAAATCGCAAATATGGAAGCAGTTGCTATAATGAATTCCATTCCTTCTGCTGAAGGTGCCCTGCAGTGGGCAATGGAAAAGCTTCCCATTACCATACATGGCAGCAATTCCTATGTGCTGGGTTTTGGACGCATGGGAAAAACTTTGGCCCGGATGCTTCATGGTATAGGTGCCAGGACTACTGTTGTTGCCAGAAAACGTTCTGCATTATTTCGTGCCTTTGAGATGGGTTACAGCTATCTGCACATAAGTCAGCTGTCACAGAGGATATCTGAAGCTGATCTGATCTTTAATACCATACCAGCGATGATATTAGATGAAAAGTTGCTTTCTTACCTCAATAAGGATACATTGATCATTGATATTGCTTCTTCTCCGGGGGGAACAGATTTTACAGCGGCAAAGAGAATGGGTATCCAGGCTATTTTGACTCCAAGTTTGCCCGGGTTAGTGGCGCCCAAAACAGGCGGCAAGATCCTGGCTCAGGTTATTCCTCAACTTATCCTCAAAGAAGTGCCTCATGAATATTTGAGAGAATAGGTATGGAGGTGTGCCTGAGATGCTTTTCAAAGGTATCCGAGTAGGATTTGTATTGACAGGTTCGCATTGTACCTTTGCCAAGGTAATTCCCGAAATAGAGAAAATAGTATCAGAGGGGGCGGAAGTCCAACCTGTCGTTTCTTATGCCGCAGGCAGCATAGACACTAGGTTCGGCAAATCTAAAGATTTGTGTGATAAATTGCAAGAAGTTACAAATAAGCCTATAATTAAAACGATTGTAGAGGCTGAACCGATTGGGCCCGGTAAACTGTTTGATATATTGGTTGTAGCTCCCTGTACCGGCAATACCATGGCAAAATTGGCCAATGGGATTACCGATACACCGGCTCTGATGGCAATAAAAGCACACACACGTAATCAGCGGCCTGTTGTGATTGCTATCGCCACCAATGATGGCCTGGGCTTTAATGCTAAGAACATCGCTGCACTGCTGAACACAAAGGGGGTTTACGTGGTACCCTTTGGGCAGGATAGTCCCCTAAACAAACCGAATTCTATTGTAGCTAAAACAGATAAAATAATAGATACTGTTATGGCTGCTCTGGAGGGCAAGCAGGTACAGCCTGTCTTGGTGGAATATAAAGATAATTGATGCAATTGGAAGGATATTTTGAATTCAATGTCTAATATATTAACCTTATATATAATAATTTTATTGAACCAGAGACTGTAGGAGGTTTATAAAAATGTCCAGGGGTTTACGTGTCGCTATTGTCGGAGCAACAGGTGCTGTGGGTCAGGAACTGATAGCTGTTCTCCAAGAAAGAAGCTTTCCTATATCAGATCTGAAAATGCTAGCAGATGCCCAGGCGCAAGGAACGAAGGTGAAATTCGGCGATCATGAAATGACAGTCTACGAAGCCAAACCCGATTCTTTCCAGGGTGTAGATATAGCCTTTTTTGTAGGAGGGGAAGTTCTTATTCCTGAAGCTGTTAAAAGGGGTGCCGTAGCTATTGACAACAGCAGTGTCTATAGATTTGATCCAGATGTCCCCCTGGTAGTCCCTGAGGTGAACCCTGATGATGTGGAAAACCACAAGGGTATTATCTCTAATCCCAACTG
>DIQC01000009.1:13683-25399 GCA_002426495.1 Thermacetogenium sp. UBA5472 | reverse complement strand
GCGGTTGTGACTACAATGCAGGCTGTATCAGGTGCGGGAATAGCAGCAAAGAATGAGTTGCTGCTCCAGACCAGACAAACGTTGGATGGGGATGAGGTTAGTGAACCACATATCTTCGATCATCAGATTGCCTTTAATCTGATACCACATATCGATGTGTTTGGTGATAATGGCTATTGTAAAGAAGAGATGAAACTGCTCAATGAAACTCGTAAGATTCTTCATGATTCAGAGATCCAGATCACTGCCACAACAGTCCGCGTTCCTGTGCTGCGCAGCCATTCTGAATCTGTTAATATTGAAACTGAAAAGGAGCTTACAGCACAACAAGCCAGAGAGATTTTAGGTAATGCTCCGGGGGTTATTGTGCAGGATGATCCGGAGAAAATAGAGTATCCCATGCCCCTGTTTACATCGGGCAAAGATGAAGTATTTGTTGGTAGAATCAGAAAAGATTACTCGCAAGATCAGGGGCTGAATTTCTGGATTGTTTCTGATCAGCTGCGTAAAGGTGCAGCGACTAATGCTGTACAAATTGCCGAACTTCTTTGTAGCAAAAATCTTTTATAGATATCCTATATAAAGAAACCGATTTATTGAAGGGGAGTGACGATGTGGATGCTTTTGGGCGTATATTAACGGCAATGGTTACCCCGATGAAAGAGAATGGCGAAGTAGACTATGATGTTGCGGCCGAATTAGCGTGTCATCTGTCGGAAACAGGGTCAGAAGGAATTGTTGTTGCCGGGACTACAGGGGAATCTCCTGTTCTATCATCTGCAGAGAAATGTCAACTGCTTAAAGTAGTTAAAGGAGCGGTGAGTGGTAAGTCGAAGGTGATTGCGGGAACAGGTTCCAATGATACAGCCGCTTCAATTGAATTGACAAAAGAAGCGGAAAAAACTGGCTGCGACGGGATCATGCTGGTGACACCCTATTATAATAAACCCAGTCAGGAGGGATTATACCAGCACTTTAAAGCAGTTGCTTCGGAAACCGGTTTGCCGGTTATTCTGTATAATGTTCCAGGACGCACAGCAATGAATATGCTGCCGGAGACTGTGGCCAGACTGGCGGAAATAGAAAATGTTGTGGCTGTCAAGGAAGCCAGCGGCAGCCTGAATCAGGTGGCAGATATCAAGAGGAACACGCCCGATGATTTCCTGGTCTATAGTGGAGATGACTTTTTGACCCTGCCTATGTTATCTGTAGGCGGATATGGTGTCATCAGTGTTGCTGCTCATGTGGCAGGGGATATGATACGGGAGATGCTTACCTTCTTTGTAACCGGGAAGGTAAAAGCTGCACGGGAGCTTCACTTAAAGCTATTCCCACTGTATAAGGTTCTGTTCATTACTACTAATCCCGTTCCAGTGAAGGCTGCAGTGGAACTGATTGGTATCAATGTGGGAGCACCGCGACTCCCTCTGGTTAGAGCAACAGAGGAAGAGGTTGAAGCCATCAAGGAAGAGATGGATAAGCTTGGCCTACTTCCCCAGAACTGAGGCATGATTAGAAACTAAGACAGGCAAAGGGTTACACCCGTTACCATTAAGCCCCCTTACCCCGAGGATATCTACGGGGAAACCGGTTTTGGTGGTCTGATTTTTGATGCGTCATCTCTGAATACTGTCTCGGTTCCTTGTGTTTTGCCGCTCTAAGCGGTATAATATTGCATTGAAAGGAACGGCTCGTTTGTAAAGTATTAACCTACCTTTCGCAGCGCCTAGAAGGTAGGTTTTTTATTTATAAAAAAATAGTGAGGAGGTGAAATATGAAAACTGAATGTTTAAAGATCATACCGCTGGGTGGCCTTGGTGAGATCGGAAAGAACATTATGGCCATCAGATACAAGGACGATATGATTGTTATTGACGGCGGTTTGATGTTTCCTGATGATGAAATGCTGGGAATTGACCTGGTAATCCCCGATATTACTTATCTGGTAGAAAACAAGAAGCATATCAGGGGCATTATCCTTACACATGGTCACGAGGACCACATTGGAGGCCTGCCCTATATTTTACGTCAGATCAATGCTCCCATTTACGGCACTAAACTGACCCTGGGTCTTTTGGCCGCTAAGCTGGAGGAGGGTGATTTTGACGGCCATGTGGAAACACGCTGTGTTCATGCTGGACAAAGGGTTAAACTGGGGCCATTCAATGTGGAGTTTATTCGTGTCAGCCATAGCATAGCGGATGCAGTGGCTTTAGGGATCAGAACTCCTGTGGGAATGATCGTGCATACGGGTGACTTCAAGTTTGATCAAACACCGGTGAATAATCAGGGCCCTGATTATCATAAGTTTGCTGAACTGGGTAAAGAGGGTATTCTGGTATTAATGTCAGACAGTACCAATGCAGAAAGGCCCGGATATACATTATCGGAAAGGGTTGTGGCCGATACTTTTGATGAAACCTTCCGTAATGCTAGGGAGCGGATTATCATTGCCAGCTTCGCTTCTAATATTCACCGTATCCAATTGGCAATAACTACTGCGGCAAAATACAATAAAAAGGTAGCAGTTGTAGGGCGCAGCATGGTCAATGTAGTGAATATTGCCACAGAGTTAGGATACCTGGATATCCCTCCAGGAAGTATGATCGATATTGATGATATTGATCAATATCCTAAAAATAAAATTGCTGTCCTGACCACCGGTAGTCAGGGAGAGCCAATGTCTGCCCTGACCAGGATGGCTAATTGCGAGCATAGGAATATTGAGATCATACCAGGGGACACAGTGATCATTTCGGCGAGTCCTATTCCTGGTAATGAAAAAATGATCAACAAGACTGTTGATCGCCTATTCAAGCAGGGAGCTGAGGTAATATACGAATCAGTTTCTGGTGTCCATGTTTCAGGTCACGCCAGCCAGGAAGAATTAAAACTGATGATCAACCTGACCAAACCCAAGTTCTTTATTCCTATCCATGGGGAGTATCGGCATCTGATCAAACACGCTCAACTGGCCAAGGACGTAGGGATATCTAATGAGAATGTTTTTGTAGTAGAAAATGGCCAGATATTAGAGTTCTGCAGCAACTGGGGTAAGGTAGCCGGGAGAGTAACTGCAGGAAGAGTTTTGGTGGATGGGCTGGGTGTAGGGGACGTAGGTAACATCGTACTTCGGGATCGCAGACAGCTTTCTCGGGATGGCCTAGTGGTAGTTGTCCTGACACTAGATCAAAACAGTGGTGAAATTGTGGCAGGTCCGGATATCATTTCTCGCGGTTTTGTTTATGTAAGGGAGTCAGAGGATTTGTTAGAGGAAGCCAGAAAAAGGATAAATGCTACTCTTAAAGTCTGTGAACTCCATCAAACCACAGAGTGGGGAGCTATTAAGTCATGTGTTAGAGAAACCGTAGGTAAATTTTTCTATGAACGTACCGGAAGGAGACCCATGATCCTGCCCATCATTATGGATGTCTAACCAACAATTAATGATTGAATTATAGAAGGGGAGTGCGCAGACCGTACACTCCCCTTCTATAATAATTAAACAGTATTTAAACGGCTATTACTGTTTAAAATGGCATACCTTATAATAGTTAAGAGGTGCTAAACAATTATAAGGTATGCCAGAAATTGTGTGCTGTTTGCTTATTTATTTGGGACAGATATTTATATCTGTAATTTTGAAAGGGATATCTGTTGCCCAGGCTGAAACTCCGGCTTTAGGTAGTGATCAGGATTGGTACTGTTTATACGTACGATTTTACCCATTCCGGTGGCTGTTGGTTGTACAGTAAGGGTTGCCCCGTCAATAGCAATATCCTGATAAGGGGATGTGCTGTCTTCAGTAAACATGACCAATTCCAGTGGGAGTGGGGTATATAGTACACTCAATGGATAACGTCCTCCTTTTCTTTGCGTTGTTTAATTAAATCTTGAAGTTTGCTCAGGGCTCCGCCAACTCCTCCTACGGCGTTGATCAATCCTTCTTCTACAGCATCTTTGCCGACGAGAACAGTACCGATATCACGGGTGAGTTCACCAGTTTGAAACATCAGTTCTCTGAATCTCTGTGTGGAGATGTCTGAATGTTTCTCCACAAAACGGATCACACGGTCCTGCATTTTATCCAAATATTCATAAGTTTGAGGAACTCCGATGACTAGGCCTGCCAGTCTGATGGGATGGATGGTCATGGTGGCTGTCTCTGCGATAAAGGAATAATCTGCGCTGACAGCAACAGGAACTCCGATGGAGTGCCCACCCCCTAAGACGAGAGATACAGTTGATTTGGACATGCCGACAATTATCTCAGCAATGGCAAGTCCTGCCTCGACATCTCCGCCTACAGTGTTTAAAATGATAAGTAGTCCTTCGATGTCAGGATTTTGTTCAATAGCAACTAACTGTGGAATGATGTGCTCATATTTTGTTGTTTTATTTTGAGGAGGCAGAATCAAATGTCCCTCAATTTGTCCTATAATTGTAAGACAGTGGATATTCGTTTGTACAGTTGGCACATCCACTTGACCGAATTCTTTAATAGATTCTGTGGAGTCTGTTTTTCTTACCCCTTGTGTTTGTTTTCTAGGTTTCGGTTGGGCTTGCGGTGGGCTTATATGTTCCATTTTATGCATAACAAGACATCCCTTCACAAAGCATGTTTGATATTATTATGAAACAATCGCCCTTAAATAATGCGGTTTTCCTTAATGTTATGAAGTGTTATAATTTGGTATTGGTAGGAGAGGGAAGGAGTAATCTAGTGGCTAGAAAAGGCAAGAAACGTCGTTCCGGCGGTGGTGATCAACTGAAATATGATATCCTTGGCGTATTGTTTTTTGCTGCAGCTATTTTTATCGCAGTAAGCTTTCTTGTGCCAACAGGCCTCATCGGCACTTACCTAATTCGTATCCTGACTGTTCTCACAGGCAAAGTAGGTTGCTTGCTTGTTGCCGGGATTTTAGCGTACTTTGCTTGCAGTTCTTGCTGGCTGCGCCAGCCATTCGCAGGAAACACGCGCAACAAGGGAGTTATTATGCTATTTTTTGTTATATTAGTTTTGCTGCATCTATTGTTTATACCAGGTGATCTGCCTAGGAATGAGGCGATAGCATTGCTGTGGGAAAATGGATGGCAGGGAGCCGGAGGCGGCTTTCTCGGCGCCATGATCAGTATAGTTTCCTTGTACCTGCTAGGATATACAGGTACGTTTATTCTCGCCGCTGCTTTATGCATCATCAGCCTTATTTTATTGACAGGAGTGCCCTTTAGCCAGTTCATGAAGACAATAGGAACTTTTTTTGTCAATATAGGGAGACTTATCAAATCAGGGCTGGAACGCTTTCTCTTTATTAAAGAGGAAACACATCCAGAGCCTATGAAAGAGAAACCAAAACGGGAAGTAAAAAAAGTGGATATCCCTGTCATTATTGATTACAATGCTCGCACTTCAGCTTCGGAAAAAATGTCAGAAGAGATAATCGAGAAAAATACAAGTGAAGATAAAGGAAAAGCACAGACACCCTCTCTCCATCAGGGAGAAAAACAATCAAAAACATCCCCTTATAATTATGACCTGCCCCCTTTGGAGTTGTTAAGTAAACCACTTAAGGTCAAAAGCAGCCGTTTAAATAAAGAGCTTATTGAAAATGTGCGTATTCTCGAAGAAACCCTGGAGAGTTTCGGTATCAAAGTTACTGTTAATGAGGTCCACAAAGGTCCTGCTATCACACGCTATGAAATTCAACCCGCACCGGGGATTAAGGTGAGCAGGATTATGAGGCTATCTGATGATATTGCCCTGAGCCTGGCAGCTGCTGCTGTGCGTATTGAGGCGCCCATTCCCGGAAAAGCAGCGATGGGCATTGAGGTGCCCAATAAAGAGATCGCCATCGTTTGTCTGAGGGAGATCCTGGAAGCAAACCAATTTCAGGAGGCGGCATCCAAATTAACCATCGCCCTGGGAAAAGATATAGCTGGAAACCCAATAATAGCAGATCTGGTTAAAATGCCGCATCTGTTAATTGCAGGAGCTACAGGGTCAGGGAAAAGTGTATGTCTGAATACAGTTATTTGCAGCATTCTCTACAAAGCTTCCCCTGATGAGGTAAAGCTGCTGATGATCGACCCTAAAATGGTAGAATTGACCACTTATAATGGGATTCCTCATCTGGTGTCACCTGTTGTGACCGAACCTAAAAAGGCAGCTACTGCTTTAAGGTGGGCTGTGAAAGAGATGGAAAATCGCTATGAACTTTTTGCCTCAATGGGTGCCCGGGATATTACAAAATATAATGAGCAGATCAGAAGACAAGAAGGGGAACAAAACAAACCATTACCTTATATCGTTGTCATCATTGATGAGCTATCTGATCTGATGATTATTTCTCCTGTTGATGTAGAAGATGCCATCTGTAGGCTTGCCCAGATGGCTCGCGCCGCCGGCATTCACCTGGTGATCGCCACACAGCGTCCCTCTGTTGATGTGATCACAGGGGTGATCAAGGCCAACATTCCTTCACGTATCGCTTTTGCTGTCTCTTCACAAACCGATTCCAGAACAATTCTTGATCTGAATGGGGCAGAAAAACTTTTGGGAAGAGGGGACATGCTCTTTATGCCGGTTGGTGCCATCAAACCTATACGCATCCAGGGGGCTTTGGTCACGGAAAGTGAAGTTGAGGAAACCGTAGACTTTTTGAACAAACAAGGAGATGCAGCATATATTGCTGAATTCCCTGTTCAAGAGGAAGAAACATTAGATGATGAGGATTACGGAGATGAGCTTTTTTACGATGCGGCAAAACTGATCATCGATGTAGGCCATGGCTCTGCTTCCTTGCTCCAGAGACGCCTGCGGGTAGGGTATGCCCGAGCTGCTAGGTTAATTGACATGCTGGAGGCCAAGGGCATCGTTGGGCCCCTTGAAGGTTCCAAGCCCAGGGATGTTTTAATGACATCAGATCAGTTTCAACGATATTATGGGAAATAAGTAGGATTGCAATAGTAAGATATGTTAGGTTATGATGTTAATAAGCAAACTTAAATGTTTTAAAAGCTTTTGTTTGGATAGGGGGTGTTGCCATGGCCCACTTGACAAAAAGAGAACGAGAAATCCTGAGCTTTTTAAAAAAGGACCCTACTATTTCACAAGAAAAGCTTGCTGAAAAGATGGAGATCACCAGGTCCGCTGTAGCTGTGCATATCTCCAATCTGATGCGTAAAGGGTTTATACTTGGTCGCGGCTATATACTAGATGAGAGAACAGGTATATTAGTGATCGGAAAGACCTGGTTGGAAATAAAGGCCCAGGCCGATGAGCCGAGAATAGATATTTCATATGGTGGTATGGGGTATTTGATGTCATCAGAGCTGATCAGGCAGCAGCTGATACCCACCCTGTTTACTGTACTGGGGCAGGATGAAACCGGAGATAGAATCTATGAAAAACTGTTACAAAGTGGAGTTAATGTCCAGTATATAGTGCGCACACAGGGTTATCCAACCCCAAAGAAGCTTTCTGTAAGGAAAGAAGACAGGGAATTCTGTCAGGTTATAGATTACAAAAAGAACTATCAACTGAATAAAAATGCCCAAAAATCAAAGGACGATCTGCTGAAATCGGCTAAAGTTGTCCTGCTTGACAGTGCTATAGCTGAACCGGAGATAGATCATGTGATTGGTCAGATTAAAGAATATGATTTCTTTGCTACTATTTTGGGCTCTTCACTTACTTGGTGGGAGCAAAAGGGATTGCTCCAATGCTCTCAAGCTTTTCTGGTTTGTCATGATTATGAATTGATGAACTATGCGGGAAACTTTCAGGAGGTGGTTCCTGAAAGTTCTTTTCCTGTTTGCCGCGATATGGTTAATAACGGATTAGCGGCACTGATAGTTATTTTTGGCCAGAGCGGATTAGTTGTGGCAACAAAGAAAGAAATTGTCTTTCTTCCTGCATCTCCTCTTAAAGGGACAGGAACAGAGATAAACATTATTGCAGGGGTTGCCGGAGGATTAGCATCAGGTTATGGTTTTCGACTTGCAGCACGACGTGCTCTAGGAAATAGCGAAGTATCTTAAGGGGGTTACCATGGAGATTGGAGAGATTCTGCGAACAGAGCGGGAAAGCAAGGCTCTTTCACTTGCTGATATTGAAGAAAAAACAAAAATAAGGGCAAAATACCTGCAAGCATTAGAAGAGGAAAATTATGACGAAATACCTGGGGGAGCATACTGTATGGGATTTCTGCGCAATTATGCTCGCTTTCTTGAGATCGATCCTGAGCCCCTTCTCGCACAGTATAGAGCCCAGGTAAAAAAAGAGGAGACATCTCCTTCCTCCGTAATTGTTGAAAAGAGCGAAAAGGAACCGAAAAAGGAATTTAAGCCTGCAGCATCTTCTACAGGGTCAAGAGGACCATTGATCGGGTTAATTATTTTTGCTGTTTTAGTATTTTCTGTTGCTTATGTGTTTTTTAATAATGAAGGCAGAGATCCATCTCCGACACCTCCTGTTTCTCAGGAACAGAAGGCCGACCAGCAAGAAACACCACCATCCTCAACAGCTGATAATCTTACTATCAAGTTAATAGGCAATCAATTATGTTGGGTGAGAGTGACTGTTGATGGAGAGATACAGTTTGAGGGGAATCTTGATAGTGAAGAAACGAAAGAATTCGAAGCAGAGGAGTCGGTTCAGGTGAGGCTAGGAAACGCCGGAGGGGTGGATGTGATCTATAATGGGAAGAAGGAGCCACCCTTAGGAGAGTCTGGTCAGGTAGTAGAGAAAGAGTATACTAAATCCAGTTAGCTAACTATTGCAGATCAAGATAGATCTTTGGATGATCAAGATGCAAATGACAGATTGTAGCTTATAAAATTCTACATCTGACATCCCGTTTCTTACAACTTATTTAGAAAGGCAGTCAATTATGAAACTTATCAATATAGTCAGTCTTGGATGTTCTAAAAATCTTGTTGACAGTGAAACCATACTGGGCGTACTTGCCAGCGGTGGTTATGTAGTAACACCTTCACCGGAAGATGCCGAGATTATTTTGATCAATACTTGTGGTTTTATAGAACCTGCAGTCAAAGAAGCTGTGGATGCAATCCTCAATTGCTTACAGTTTAAAGAGAAAGGCTCCTGCAGATATGTTATCGTTCTCGGCTGTCTGGTTTCCAGGTACGGAGAAAAACGTTTATCACAGCTGTTTCCTGAGGTTGATGGCTGGCTTGGGGTGGATGCTTACACTGTTGTGTTGCCATATTTAGATAGGCTATCAGCGGGAGAGAAGACTCAGTTTACAGAGAGCAGAATCCCTGGAGAATATCTATACCCTAGAATGCTATCAACGCCTTCTCATACTGCATATCTCAAGATCGCTGAGGGCTGCTCTCATGCCTGTTCATTCTGCCTGATACCCCGTATCAGGGGGCCCCTGCACAGCAAAACACCTGATCTTATTTATCGTGAAGCTGAGCAGTTGGCAGCGGTTGGCGTAAAGGAGCTTATTCTGGTAGCCCAGGACAGTGGAGCATATGGAGGCGACCTTCCGGGCAAGCCAACACTGACAGAGCTCTTAAAAAACCTTGTCAAGATCAAGGGCCTACACTGGATCAGGTTTCTGTACATGAATCCTTATTCCTTAACCCCTGATTTGATCAAAACCATGCAAGAGGAGAAGAAGCTATGTCATTACCTTGATCTGCCCTTACAGCACGTTAACCGCAATATATTGAGAAGTATGGGGAGAAAAGGGGATATCTATTCTTACCGGCAACTCATTAAAACATTAAAAACTGCACTTCCCGATCTAGCCCTGCGCACAACTCTCATGGTAGGCTACCCAGGTGAGGACAGGGAGGCATTCCAGGAGCTCCAGGCCTTTGTAGGCCATGGATATTTCGATCGTTTAGGCGTTTTTTCATACTATCATGAAGAGGAAGCCAGATCGTTCAAGTATCCGGATACAGTATCTTTTCTGGAAAAGCGCAGGAGAGCAAGAGATATAATGCGCCTGCAGCGCAGGGTTTCTCGTCATAAAAATCAAGAGTCCATAGGCAGGAATTTGGAAGTTTTGATAGAACATCATCTCGGTGAAGATATCTGGTGGGGACGCAGTTACCGAGATATCCCTGAAATCGATCCCCATGTGATTGTCAAAAGTGACAATTTAGAGATCGGGACATTTATTCAGGTGCAGATCAACCAGGCAGCTAACTATGACCTGATAGGCACAATTTCCCATCAGGGCAACTGAAGTTCCAGTGATTGCTAAGGAGAGAAGGGAAGTTATATGTTATAATCGGTGTTATTAGGGAGAGGAGGGTCTTCTTGAGCCAAATCCAAATAAAAACAGTGGTTATTACATGTATAATTACCCTTGTCATCCTGCTCGGTGGCTATTATTTTTATAATAATTATTATGTCAAAAATGGGCTACAGGAACAAATCAATCAGGTGGTTGAAATTGAAGAAATAGAAATAGCCGAGGAAGAAAATCCACCGACTGTGTATATCCGCTCGTCAGAAATAAAAGATCTACAAGATGTATATCTAAGAATAGATAAAATTATCTACCAGAAATTGGGTTCTAAATACAGAACTGTTTTATTAGATGATCGGACAGATAAACTCAGTGAGTCACTCGATAAATGCAGTTTTGTTATCCAGGAGAGTATCGCCACAGGCAAGTTTCAAGAGATGCATGATCAAGTGCAAGAGCTTGCTGAACAAGAAGGTGTTCAATGTCACCTGACAATGGATTCCTCTAGCATATATCTGGAACTTAAAGATGATCAGGGATATCTGTACGAAGTGATTCCTCATCAGAACCAGTCAGAGGAGCGGGAGAAAGCGGGGAGTGAGAATAATTGATTAAAGAGTTATGCTTAGGTGCATCTGTCGCCTTATTAATCTTTTTAATATTAATGGGTCAAAATGTATTTCCCCTATTGCTCTTGGCAGTGATGGGTGCCGTTCTCTATATGCTGATCGATAAAAACGGCCTTGTCGGCAAGTCTCAGTTTGCCGGGTACAGCAGTCAAACGGATTTCAGTTTCGATGACATCGGAGGCCAGACTTCTGCAAAACAGGAACTAAAGGAAGCCCTTGATTTTATACTTCATGTCAGTAAAATAAAAGAAATGGGTATTCGCCCACTTAAAGGGATCCTGCTTACAGGCCCTCCTGGAACAGGAAAGACACTGCTGGCCAAGGCAGCGGCTTCCTATACCGATTCAGTTTTTATGGCTTGCTCAGGTAGCGAGTTTATAGAGGTTTATGCCGGAGTCGGTGCTCAGCGGGTGCGGCAGTTATTTAAAGCAGCCAAGGAGCGAGCAGTGAAGGAGAAAAAGGATAGCGCTGTTATTTTTTTCGATGAGATTGAGGTTCTAGGGGGTAAGCGGGGAAGCAATGAAAGTCATCATGAATATGATCAGACATTAAATCAGCTACTGGTAGAAATGGATGGTTTGAAAGATGATGAACAGGTGCGCATTCTTATTATAGGTGCAACCAACCGTGAGGATATGCTTGATTCTGCATTGATGAGACCGGGGCGCTTTGACAGAGTTGTACAAGTTGATCTTCCAGATAAGGTTGCACGAGAGCATATTCTGCAAATACACTGTCGAAACAAACCCTTGGCTGATGATGTATTTCTTGAGCATATCGCCCAAGAGAGTTTTGGCTTTTCAGGAGCCCATCTGGAGAGTGTGGCCAACGAATCCGCGATTCTTGCTCTCAGAGATA
>DIQC01000009.1:6646-13605 GCA_002426495.1 Thermacetogenium sp. UBA5472 | reverse complement strand
GAGTGTGGCCAACGAATCGGCGATTCTTGCTCTCAGAGATAAGTCACCATCTATTCACAACCGTCATTTTAAAGAAGCAGTTGATAAAGTGATGATGGGTGAAAAACTGGATCGAAAACCCAATGATGATGAGCGTTATCGCATTGCTGTCCATGAAACAGGGCATGCTCTGCTCAGTGAGTTAAACAGACCTGGTTCTGTGTCACATATTACAGTGACAAACCGAGGCAAGGCTCTGGGTTACATGAGGGCGATACCGGAGGATGATTTATACTTGTATACCAGGGACTACTTGGAGCAGCAGATCCAAATATGTGTGGCTGGGGCTGTGTCTGAGAAACTCATATTGAATTCACAAAGTACCGGAGCCAGCAATGATTTTAATGAAGCGGTAAAGTGTGCGCGGCAAATAATAGTAGCTGGTCTTTCCTCCCTAGGGGTGATTTGGGAGGAGATTATTCCTCGGGAAAAATACCATCAGGAGATACAGGACATCATCAACGAACAGGAACAAGATGTTGAGAAGATACTGAGCTCTAAGCTGGGCGTACTTAAAGATGTGGCACAATTGCTGAAAGATCAGGAATACATCAGCGGCAGTGAACTGCGAGGATTGATCGGTGAAAAAGAGAGCATTCACTAAATACTAGGTAAAGGTTGGTATTTCATGACAATTAGTGTAGAGATAATCGCTACTGGCAGTGAACTCTTGCATGATGGATTAAGGAACACAACAACTCCGTTTCTTATCTCTCAGTTAACAGAACTAGGCTATGAAATTAAAAAGATCAGTACTGTTGATGATAGAATCGAAGAAATAAAGGGCGCAGTGCAGGAAGCACTGCGCCGTGCCGATCTTACATTTGTGACCGGGGGGTTAGGGCCGACACCAGATGATTTGACAAGGGAAGCGGTTGCTGAAGCCCTGAGTATACCTTTGGAGTTTCGTTCAGATCTCTGGGAAGAAATTCAGCAGTATTTTACCGAACGCCACGCCACAATAACGTCTGTCAATATAAAACAGGCCTATCTGCCCTGCGGAGCACATGCTCTTCATAACCCTTTAGGTACGGCACCCGGATTTTTGATTCTTAATGATGATGATCGACTGCTCGTTGTTTTACCTGGTCCACCCGGAGAAGCAAGGGAGATGTTTTCACATGAGGTAAGGCCCTTTTTGGAAAAACATTATCCTGCACCAGTAAGTTGTCGGTGTGCCTTCAATATCTGTGGCTGCGGTGAAACTGTTGTCTATGACCGAATACAGAATGTGATCAAAGAAGCGCAAGCTGCTGGTATAAAATACAGCTTTATACCAGGCCCAGGAGAATTGAAGCTAATCCTTAATGTAAATGATCCCAATGTTGAAAAGAAAGAGCTTTTCAGAGAGTTGAGCCAGCAAATAAAGGAGCTGTCAGGATCTGATCTTTATGGGGTAAATGAAGAATCCCTGACGGGAAAGGTTGGGGAACTGCTTACGGAAAAGGGGGCTACCATTGGGGTTGCCGAATCCTGTACCGGGGGCCTTGTTACAAGTTACTTGACAGATGTGCCAGGTAGTTCACACTATATAAGCGGAGGAATTATCGCCTATAGTTGCGAAATCAAAGAAAGTATTCTTGGCGTAAATTCAAAAACCCTGGGGGAATACGGTGCTGTCAGCGCTCAAACAGCAAAAGAGATGGCCAGTGGCGTGCGTAGATTGATGAACGCTGCTTACGGTTTGGCGACTACAGGATTTGCAGGTCCGGATGGTGGAACAAAAGAAAACCCTGTAGGGACAGTTTATCTGGGATTGGCAACAGCGGAGAAAGAATTAGCACAAAGAGTCTACTTCCCCGGAATAGGAAGAACCACATTAAAGAAAATAGCGGCAAAAAGGGCAATCGATTTATTGCGGCGCTATTTGATAGATCCTGATGGAGTTGATCAGTGTTGAATGAAACCCGTTCATTTATAGCTGTTTTGTTGCCTTCTGAGTTAAAAAGAGATATTTATCAATTTACTGCCCCACTCCGGCAGTCACCACTTAGTATCAAATGGGTTGAGGAAGAGAATTATCACCTGACAATGAAGTTTCTAGGTTCGTGCAGTGCTATAGAAATTAATAAAGCAAGCAATTTTTTGCGGGATTTAACAGCAGAAAGAAAGCCATTTAAGCTGCAGTGTGGGGAAGTTATGGTATTTCCCAACTGGCATCGCCCCCGGGTCATTTCTCTTTCATTGACAGGAGATACAGAAATATTGAAGAACTTATGGTACGAAATAGAAATAGGCTTAGCCAGCAAGGGTTTTCCAGAAGAGAAGAGAAAGAGGTTTAACCCTCATATTACTTTGGGAAGATTACGCAGTGAAAATAGTGAACTCAGGAAAATGATCGAAGGAAAGGCATGCCCTGTTACAGGAAAAAATATTTTGGTCTGGGACATTCGCCTGATGGCCAGCAAATTAACTCCTCAGGGGCCGCAATATACAACTATAGAGAGCTTTTCTTTCCGGAAAACTCTATGACAGCTATTTTCTTTGTTGACAACCATTCCCAAATAAATTATTATTATGTAAAAGGATACATCGAACATCTGTTTCGGGAGGGTGAGGAGAATGAGTGATAAACAGAAAGCTTTAGATCTAGCAGTATCACATATTGAGAAAGCCTTTGGAAAAGGCTCTATTATGCGTTTAGGGGATACTGCAGCACAGCTTAACCTTGAAGTGATTTCCACAGGTAATTTGGCTTTGGATGTTGCTCTGGGAGTAGGTGGGATTCCCAGAGGAAGGGTTGTCGAAATCTATGGACCGGAGGCCTCCGGTAAAACAACGATAGCACTACATGTTGTGGCTGAGGCACAAAGAAGTGGGGGAATGGCAGCATTTGTTGATGCCGAACACGCCCTTGATCCGACTTATGCCAGGAATTTAGGGGTAGATGTTGATAATCTTTATGTTTCTCAGCCTGATAGTGGTGAGCAGGCTTTGGAGATTACAGAAACTCTTGTGCGCAGCGGGGCGTTGGATGTTGTTGTCATAGATTCTGTGGCCGCTCTGGTGCCGCGAGCTGAGCTGGAAGGAGAGATGGGAGATACCCATGTTGGCTTGCAGGCACGTTTGATGTCTCAGGCCTTGAGAAAATTAACCGGTATAGTCAGTAAATCCAAAACAACCGTTATCTTTATCAATCAGATCAGAGAAAAGGTGGGCATCATGTTCGGTAACCCTGAGGTTACAACAGGTGGTAGAGCATTGAAGTTTTATTCTTCTATCAGGTTGGAGATCAGGAAAATCGATTTAATAAAACAGGGAACTGATGTCTTAGGAAACCGTACCAGAATTAAAGTTGTTAAAAATAAAGTCGCCCCTCCTTTTAAACAAGTTGAGTGTGATCTCATGTATGGAAAGGGTATCTCTTGGGAGGGCAGCCTGCTGGATATGGGTGTAGATTTCGATGTCATTAACAAGTCTGGGTCATGGTTTTCCTATGGCAAGGAACGTATAGGACAGGGCAGAGAAAATGCCAAAGGATATCTGAGAGATCATCCGGATATTGCTCAGGAGATAGAGGGAAAAGTCAGAAGTTTGTGTGGGCTGCAACCGTCGAAAAGTGGTTCAAAAAACAATGAACAGAGTGAACAGAGCGAACAGGATGACGACAAGGATTCACAATAAACACGTTTTATGTATGTAAGAATTCTGATTGTTTCTTGACATGTTTCGGAAAGGATTATAGAATTTATAAAGTAGAAATAATGAATAGAACTTCTTCCACGAGTTTTTATATAAAAAGTAGCGGTAGTTTGATATATTACGGAAAATTGGGGATTTTGTGTGGGGAAGTATCTATCGAAAACCGAGTTTCTGCTCGGTTTTGTTTTTGTATGGATAATAAAAAGGAGGGAGGTGGTAAACATTAACAGCCTGGAGCCGGCACTTTACGGTATTTTAATAATTATTGCTCTCTTGTTGGGTTTATTAATTGGTTATATTCTGCGGAAGTATCTAGCAGAAGCCAAGATCGCTTCAGCAGAGGAAGCCTCCAAACGCATAGTAGAGGAGTCTGAAAAGGAAGCGCAAGCCAAGAAAAGAGAAGCAATTCTGGAAGCTAAAGAAGAAATTCATCTCATGCGTAGTGAGGCGGATCAGGAAAACAAGGAAAGACGTAATGAGGTCCAACGCCTGGAGAGGCGCAATCAACAAAAAGAAGAAACCCTTGAACGGAAACTGGAAGGCTTAGAAACCAAAGAGGGGAACCTGGCAAAAAAGGAACAGGATCTGGAGAAAAAGCGCAACCATTTAGATGAACTGCTCAATGAGCAGACAGTAGAACTGGAGCGTATTTCCGGATTGTCGACAGAAGAAGCACGAACTCATATTCTCGATAATGTTAGGGATGATGTTAAGCGTGATGCTGCACTGATCATCAGAGAAGAGGAGTCTCGAGCAAAACAAGAAGCTAATAAAAGGGCACGTGAGATAGTTGCTACAGCTATCCAAAAGGGTGCCGCTGAAATTGTAGCAGAAGCAACTGTTTCAGTTGTTCCCTTACCTAATGATGAAATGAAAGGAAGAATCATCGGTAGGGAGGGACGAAACATTAGAACCCTGGAAACTCTGACAGGGGTTGACTTGATCATTGATGATACACCTGAAGCTGTAATTTTATCTAGTTTTGATCCAATCCGGCGAGAGGTCGCTCGGATTGCCTTGGAGAAGCTTATTGCGGACGGACGAATCCACCCGGCGCGGATAGAAGAAATGGTGGAAAAAGCTCAAAAAGAAATGGAACAAATCATCCGTGAAGAAGGGGAGCAGACAGCATTTGAAGTCGGTGTGACCAATCTGCACCCTGAATTGATCAAATACCTGGGAAGATTGAAGTTCCGGACAAGTTACGGCCAAAATGTTTTAAAGCACTCTATTGAAGTGTCTTATCTAGCAGGTACCATGGCAGCTGAATTAGGTGCTAATGTTGAATTGGCCAAGCGTGCGGGGCTTCTTCATGATATTGGAAAGTCAATCGATCATGAAGTTGAAGGTCCTCATGTAGACATTGGTGCGGATCTTGCTCGTAAATATCGCGAAAATCCTGAAGTGGTACATTGTATTATGGCTCATCACGGTGACGTGGAGCCGGAAACTGTCGAGGCGGTGCTTGTACAGGCGGCTGATGCCATTTCTGCAGCACGCCCCGGAGCCCGTAGAGAAACCTTGGAGGCATATCTAAAGAGGCTAGAAAAGCTGGAGGAAATTGCAGAATCATTTGAGGGTGTTGATAAAACTTTCGCTGTTCAAGCTGGAAGAGAAATTAGAATAATGGTCAAACCTGATGTGGTTGACGATCTGAAAGCCTCTCATTTAAGCAGGGAAATAGGAAAGAAGATCGAAGCCAGCCTGGATTATCCCGGTCAAATTAAGGTTATTGTGATTCGGGAAACAAGGCATGTTGAATACGCAAAATAGATGGGAAAAATAAAGACCTGCATGAATTGCAGGTCTTTTCCTTTAGATAGTATAAAAGGAAGCCGTTATCAGGAAGGATAATCGTAATTACTGTCGAATTAGTTATAGATATATTATGGCTTTTTGTATTCAATGTGCTAAGGCAGGGAGAGGGAGATTACGTGTCAGGGACTAATTATTATAAGAACAGCAGTGTTCCACATGTTGCAAATTTATTAACATCTATTTTAATTCACAATCCCGAAATAGCAAAAATTAAGCTGGATCCCCGCAAGCAGGTAGTAAAGATTTCTTTTTATGTTAAGAATATTTCACAGAAGATCAAGCCACTGAAAGAACATCTTCAACAGTTATTAGAAACATATTACTACCTTTCAGATATAAAGGTAACAGTTTCTTCATTTGAATTTCAACAACTGGAATACTTTACAATTATAGAGTTCCAGCGAGATGTTATATCTTTTTCAGAAAAGGAAATCAGCTTGATCATAGCCCTGCTCAAAGAGGATTTTGACGCTACTCTTGTCATAGATGAAGATGGACTTCTGTTGATGGATGATCCAACACTGCATGAGGAACTGGTCAGTTATTTACTGGATAATGCAAAAACCGGTATCGAATTGATTGCTCTGCGTGATGAGGGAAGGGTGGTGGTTTTCAACAATTAATTTTTTATGGGGCATGTAGGAGGTAATATTTTTGCGGGTAATGTTTATTGGTGATATCGTTGGACGTCCGGGAAGGCGAGCTGTAAAGGAAATGCTCCCCTCTTTGATAGTTCAGCATAAACCCAATCTTATCATCGCTAACGGGGAAAATGCTGCAGGGGGAAAAGGTATTACACGTAAGACAGCTGATGAGCTTTTCAGTTCCGGGATCGATATACTGACCATGGGCAATCACGTCTGGGACCAAAAGGAAGTCCATGATTTTATTGATGGCGAACAAAGGATGATCAGGCCGGCAAATTATCCTCCGGATACTCCGGGGCGCGGATATTTAATTGCTAAGGCTGATAATGATACTAAAGTAGGTATCATTAATTTATCTGGCCGTGTTTTTATGCAACCGTTGGACTGCCCATTTCGATTCCTTGATGATATTCTGCCATTAATAAGAGAGGAAACCAATATCGTTATCATTGATTTCCATGCTGAAGCAACATCGGAGAAGATGGCTCTGGCGTGGTATGTTGACGGACGGGCAAGTGCAGTGGTTGGCACCCACACTCATATACAAACCGCTGATGAAAGGATAATGTCCTGTGGTACGGGGTATATCACAGATGTAGGTATGACTGGGCCGAGAGATTCTATTTTGGGAGTAGATGTAGAGTCGGTAATATCGAAGTTTTTAACATTAAGACCGGTGCGTTTCCACGTTGCAGACGGTCCCATACAATTAAATGCTGTTTTGCTGGAAATTGATCTGGAAAGAGGAACAACAGAAACAATAAAACGGATCAATATTGTTAAAAATTAGCTTGCGGAATATTACCATAAATG
>DIQC01000009.1:0-6481 GCA_002426495.1 Thermacetogenium sp. UBA5472 | reverse complement strand
GTGTCAGCAAAATCAAGTCCAAATTCTGTAGCCGGTGCTCTTGCTGGGGTTTTAAGGGAAAAGGGCTGTGCAGAGCTACAGGCGATTGGAGCGGGTGCTCTCAATCAAGCTGTCAAGGCAGTAGCGATCTCAAGAGGTTTTGTAGCTCCTAGTGGTATGGACCTAATATGTATTCCTGCGTTTACTGATATTGTGATTGATGGAGAGGAAAGGACTGCGATTAAGTTGATCGTAGAACCTCGATAGGATTTTTTATTTTATATTATTTAAATCTCAAAAACCTGTTTATTTCATATACTTTGAAATAAACAGGTTTTTATTATCGTAGAAGGTGTTGAATAGTATGATTATTGATATGCATTGTGATTCGGTTCTGGGTGCATTTCAAGGGAACCGCAAACTGACGGACAGAGCACAGGTTGGTCATTTCGATCTTCCTAGGATGCAGTCAGCAGGAATCAAGATTCAGTTTTTTGCATTATTTCCCGATATTACAGCATCATTGAGCCCATTAAGACAGGTGCTCATATTGGGTGATTATTTTTGGGAACAGTATGAGGAGAGCCAGGAGATTATGCAGTTAATAACTTCTCATCAATCCCTTTTACAACTGCTCGATTCAAAAAAGTGCGGTGCGTTGTTAACGGTAGAAGGGGGCGAAGTTTTAGAAGGGGATCTGCGTATGTTGAGAGTTCTCTACCGGATGGGGGGTCGCAGCCTATGTCTCACCTGGAATCACCGCAACGAAATTGCAGATGGTGTAGCAGAAATGCAGACAGGAGGTGGCCTTACACTATTTGGCAGGGAAGTTGTCAGAGAAATGAATAAGATAGGGATGATTGTTGATGTATCGCATATTGCGGAAAAGGGCTTTTGGGATGTTCTGGAATTATGCGAGGCTCCGGTAATAGCATCTCACTCTAATTCCCAAGCGGTTTGGGATCACCCACGTAACTTGACAGATGAGCAGATCAAAGGAATTGCCCAAAAAAAAGGGGTTATCGGTCTCAACTTCGTAGCAGATTTTCTTGGCGAACAGGGGAGTGGATTAGACCAGTTGTTGAGACATATAGATCATATTTGCGATCTTGTGGGAGATGACTATCTAGGCTTTGGTTCAGATTTTGATGGCACAGACAATCTGTTGGCAGGAATTGATGATGTTACGATTTATCCTGAACTTATTTCTTTTTTAAAAAAGAGAAATTATAAAGATACGACAATTCGAAAGATCTGCGGGGAGAACTGCCTTCGAGTTCTCAATGCTGTCTTATAAAGGAGTTTATTAAATGTATGCTGATCTTCATATTCACTGCACAGCCTCTGACGGAAAGCTGGCACCCGAACAGGTTGTTGCTCTCGCCTTAAAAAAAGGGCTTTCTGTCATCAGCCTTACAGATCACGATACAACAGCAGGTATCGATCAAGCCCAGGAAGCTGCCAGGGGAACTGGTCTGGAGGTTATCCCCGGAATAGAAATCAATACTGATTGGGAAGAGACAGAAGTTCATCTTCTTGGTTATTATATAGAATATAATTCTCAGTCACTGCAAAATACTCTTCAGGAAATACGGCAGGCAAGAGAGCAGAGAGCAAAAACCATGATCACCAAGTTGGCGGAATTGGGTGTAGAGCTAAACTATGAACAGGTCAAAGGGATCGCCGGTGAGGCAACTATCTGCAGGCCCCATCTCGCTCAGGCTATGATAGAGGGTGGTTATGTGACATCAATTAAAGATGCCTTTGAAAGATATTTGTCACGTGGAAAACCTGGCTATGTCCCCAGAAAAAAACTCGATCCCCTGTCAGCATTAGAGATCATCAAGAGGGCGAAGGGTATTCCTGTGTTGGCACATCCCGGTCTGGCCGAAAGGGATGATTTAATTCCCATTTTGGCAGAAAACGGCTTATTGGGGATTGAGGTTTACTATCCCCTCCATACACCCGATATGGTTGCTAAATATAGTGATTATTGCCATAAGCACCGTCTAGTTATGACAGGAGGCACAGATTTCCATGGTCCGGGTACAGAATATCCATCTTTAGGAGAGGTGGGTGTTGCCAAAAAATCTGTAGATAACCTAAAATTAATGCGCAATTTATAGACTATTGTAACATATAGGAAGGATTCTCAGCCTTAATAACGAAGATTATAATTTACGTGTAACTTTATGTTGTAATTTTTCGGGAGGGCAGAGATGATTAGAAAGTATTTTTGGGGTATTATTACAGGTATTGCGGTTTTGTCAATTATTGTGCCCGTCGCCTTGGGGGTACACAGCTCTGTAAACAAAAAAAATGTTGCACATTCTGCTGAGACGATTGCCAGTGAACAGAACAACAAGATTAATGATGAGTCACCAGAGTTAGCCGAACCACCGGAGGAGACAGAAGAGTCCTCTGTTCCTGAGGAATATGTTGTTCAAGATGGAGATAGTCTATGGGGGATTGCGCAAAAGTTTCAAATATCTGTTGATGCCATCAAGGAGCTTAATAATTTGACCGAAGATCGCCTTGTACTGGGGCAGGAACTGCTGATACCAGCCCAGGGGGCAGACCAGCCGGTAGAGAGAACTGACGAAGGCCCAGAGGCTTTATCCTCTAGAGGCATGGATGTTCATGGGATGTTTGTTGTACAAGAAGGTGACAGCTTGTGGTCTATTGCTGCTGGCTGTGGGACATCTGTTGCTTCCATAAAAGAACTCAATAATTTAACAGGTGAGCGAATTACACCAGGGATGGTTTTACTAGTTAAAGGGGAAGCCAGGCCCTTAAATCAGCAGGACAATACGCCACCTGCAGAAACGCCGGCACCTGTCGCTTCAAAACAAAAACCGGAACCGAAGCCTGAACCAAAACCTGAACCAAAACCGGAACCGGCTCCCAAGGCCCAGCCGAAGTCCAGTGTTGTGGATACAGCCAGTCAGTATGTCGGTTATCCTTACGTTCTTGGAGGGAGCAGCCCAAGCGGCTTTGACTGTTCCGGTTTTGTTTCTTATGTATATCAACAGCATGGTATCAGTTTGCCGCGGACAGCCAGCGCTCAGTCTAGTGTGGGAACCAGAGTCAGTAGCCCAGCACCTGGCGACCTGCTCTTTTTTGCGGAAAATGGACAGGTCTTTCATGTAGGGATTTACGCGGGCAATGGCAGCTTTATCCATGCCAGAAATGAAAACTATGGAGTATGTTATACATCTCAGGGTGATTCATGTTATCAATGGTATAAAGATCGTTATTATGGAGCAAACCGTATATAAAACATAAATGAGGTGGATGTAGATGAAACGGGAAAATTTAAGCAGTATAACAATAGAAAGACTGCGCCAGGGGTTTGAAAAAGCCGGTTATATTGCTGAGGATGATATCATTGTACCTGTGTACCTGGCCTTGCGCCTGGAAAAGCCAATACTGATCACCGGTGCCCCAGGGGTAGGGAAGACAGAGATCGCCAAAGTACTGGCATCTGTATTTCAAACCGCATTGATTCGCCTGCAGTGCTATGAGGGGCTTGATGAGAATAAGGCATTATATGAGTGGAATTATCAAAGGCAGTTGATCAAAATACAGTTGATCAAAGATACGGCTTCTGAAGAAATGGTGGAGCAGGACCTCTTTTCCCGCGGCTATCTGCTGGAGAGACCTTTGTTGAGGGCGATTCAAGCACAAGAAAAGACAGTCCTCTTGATCGATGAAATTGACAAAACAGATGAGGAATTCGAAGCATTTCTGTTTGAGGTACTTTCTGATTTTCAGGTTTCCATACCTGAATGGGGGACTATAGAAGCTAACCATATACCGATGGTTGTCCTGACCAACAACGGAGAACGGGAGCTGTCTGATGGCCTAAAACGAAGATGTGTTTATCTCTATATTGATTTCCCTACTATAGAAAAAGAATTGAAGATCATCAAGGTTAAGGTTCCTGAGGTAAATGACCGCCTGGCTGAGGATATTGCCCTGGCTGTACACTATATGAGAGAACAGGATTTCAAAAAGAAGCCTTCTATCTCTGAAACACTGGATCTGGCTAATGCACTTGTTTTATTTGACGCCAAGAGACTGGAAGAGAAGCATATCAAAGATACCATTAATTTACTGCTCAAAGATAAAGAAGATATCGATCTATTTTACAAAGAACTGGGGCCCTTTGGATTAGTGGAAATGATAAACAAGAGGTAGAGAGAGGTTATAGGGTTGAAAAACTATATTGAGAATAATATCGCACGCTTTGTGCATATTTTGAGGCACTTAGGGATTCAGGTCAGTATTTTGGAAACCCTCACATCTTTGCAGGCCTTGGTTCTGGTAGATATTATGAACCGTGATCATGTTAAAATGGCCTTGTCTGCTACGCTGGTTAAAAACCACGACCAACAGGTGATCTTTAATCAGTCCTTTGATAGTTTTTTTGTCGCTCCGGAAGTCAAGATCAAGCAGAATCAGGAATGGAAAGAGAGGCAGGAAGAAGGACTGCGTCTGCTTGAGGATGCGGAAACCGATCTTGCCTACAAGGGGGAGACTCTGGATCTGACAGAAGAAGAGATGCTCTATTATGCTAAGCTCCCAGAGGAGGAAAAAAGAAAGATCAGAGATTATCTTAAAGCCAGCAGTGCTCCTGATGACCGTTACGACAGGTTTAAGCCGACACTGGAGTCCCAGGTGCGAGGGTCTCTTCGTTATTGGAAGCAGCGGCTGGGTGAGGAATCTACTGAGTACTATCCACTTCATGACCCCGGGGTGGATGATCCGGCCTTGGTCTCCATAGTAGATGAACTACAGGAAGACAGCAGCATCCTTTATGAGGATATGAAGAGAATCGGTCAACAGGATCTTCCTAAAGTGACCAACATATTAAAACATCTCTCTCGGAAACTGGCAACCATGATCTCCAGGCGTTACAAACAGAGCAAAAAGGCTGTTAAATTAGACCTGAGGCGCAGCATTAAAGCCAATGTGCGCTATGGTGGCATTATTTTTAAGCTACAATATAAACAGAAAAGAGTTCAAAAGCCCAGGATATTATTGTTCTGCGATGTTTCCGGTTCTATGTCCAGATACGCCGCCTTTGTCATCCAGTTTATTTATGGATTGAGCGCTGTGGTCAAGAACATAGAGAGCTTTATTTTTGCAGAAGAGTTGGAATATGTCAGCTCATTTTTTAATGAACGGCACTCCTTTGAGGATACCATGGTTAGACTTATTGGGAAAAGCCGCACTTGGGGAAAGGGCACCAATATGGGAAACGCTCTCTCCGCTCTGCGTGAGAAATATCCCTTGCTCTTGACTTCCGATACAGTTGTGATCATTTTAAGCGATACCAAGACTTTGGATATCGATTATGCCGAGGAAGAGCTTACTAAGCTAAAGAGGTCAGTCAAGGATATAATCTGGCTTAACACCCTTCCCCAGTCAGAGTGGGATAATCTGGCCTCCGTACAAAAGTATAAGCGTTTATCGAAGATGTATGAGTGCTACACCCTGGCTCATTTGGAGAAAGTTATCAGAAAACAGTTTCTCTAGAAGCCAAACAGACGAAATATATCCCGGCAAGTGGGCCTTTCTTCATACAGACATATTCCTCACAGATAACGTCTGAGACTCCGGAACTCTTTATAGGGGTGAAAATGGTGGATGATACGACCAATTATGAAAAATTGGCTTTATTTTATGATCAGCTGATGCAGGGAATTGATTATGAGGCTTGGGTAAGTTATGTGGAAGAACTGGTTGCTAAATTTCAGGGTAAGGTTCATTCTGTAGCAGATCTGGCATGCGGAACGGGAAATTCGACCATTCCCTGGGCAAAGCGTGGTTATCACACCATCGGTGTCGACTTATCTGCGGAAATGCTGGATATTGCTTGCCGTAAGGCAGTCCGGCAGGGATATGGGGTTAAATTCCAGCAGTGTGATCTCTGCTGTTTTCGACTTGACCAAATGGTTGACCTTGCCGTATGCTTTCAGGATGGTTTAAACTATATTTTAGATATAAATAAATTGGCTGCTGCATTTCAATCTGTCTTCGCCAATCTATATGAAGAGGGCTTTTTTATTTTTGATCTCAACTATGTGCCACGTCTTTTTCCACAGAGTAATGAAGATAGTGTGGAAGAACCAGGAGAGTACTCACTGGCTTGGTCTACTAGATACGATAAACAAGCGCAGTTATGGGAGATCAAGATAACAGGTAAATTTAAAGAGGATAGGGGAGAATGGGTTGACTTAGAAGAAACACACCAGGAAAAAGTTTATGATCTGGAAGATGTATTGTCATTATTGATCAATTCAGGGTTTACTTTGCTGGGGACCTATCAGGCTTTTACTTTTTCCCCCCCTCATACAGGTACACCCCGCATCGTTTATATTGCTCAAAAAACTGCACCAGGGAAGTGAGGTTATTCGATGAAACGCGGCAAGTTTTATTTTATTACAGGGGGCGCTAGAAGCGGCAAAAGCACTTACGCTGAAAAAATAGCAGAATA
>DIQC01000090.1:10772-30493 GCA_002426495.1 Thermacetogenium sp. UBA5472 | reverse complement strand
CCGTATAGTTCAAAGGGCAGCACATACATGCGGTAAACATCACGCTTGTCCATGGCAACACGCACACTGTCCGGGACAGTCCCCAGATCCTCGCCGATGAGCACAGTTTTGTAACGGGAGGACTCCAGAGCAAGAATTGCATAAAACTCCCTGGCCTTGTAGCGCACATATACTCCATCCCGGGCCTCAAGCCCCTCAGGTACCCAAAACAGGTGATGCAGCATCATCACATGGTCTAACCGCAGCACCCCTGCATACCTAAAGTGATTGCGCATACATTTTATGAAGTAGCTGTATCCCTGCTCCCTGATCCTCTGGGGGTGTAAGGGTGGAAGCCCCCAGTTTTGCCCTTCAGGCATGAAATCATCAGGGGGGGAACCGGCACTAGCTGTGATGGCATAAGCATCACGTTCCCACCAGGTATCAAACCCAGATCGATGGACACCAACAGGAAGATCGAGATAAAGCCCCACTCCCTCTTGGCGAGCCCGATCTGCCACCCCACCCAATTGCTCCCCGATTAGCCATTGAGCATAAAGGTGGTATCTCTCGGCAGCGGGGTCATAGTCCCCTTCACACAGCTCTTTCTGCATCTGTTCAGGCCACTCCAGCCATCCCTTTCCCATCTTTTCTACCGCTGCCCGGAAGCGGGCATACTGTTGAGCATCAGGGTTATCAGATAGCCATTGTTCCAATTGTTGTCGTCTATCAGTGTCGCCATCAAACAAACATCCAGCCAACTGTTCCAAAGCCTGGCGTTTGATTGCCATACACCTAGCGTAATCAACCAAATCACCATTGCGCAGTTTCTCTAACTCCTCCTGAAAGCCCGGGGACTGAATCAGCTGCTGAGCCGCCGGGCATTGCTCTAATTCCGGCGCCCTGGCCACATCCAGGTATAATTCATTCCAAAAAAGTTTGCTGACAGGAGCATAGGGACTGGGATCAAAGGGCTGTCCAAGATAAGTAGAGAGCAGGGGAAGTGTTCCCACCAGGCCGCCCCCCTGCTTCTGTGCCCACTGCATCAGTGTTTCCATGTCGGAAAAATCGCCCACGCCCCAATTGTCAGCAGAGCGCAGAGCATATAGCGGAATAAATAATCCCCAAATCCTCTCTTTTTCACTATCCGCAAGGGTATACATCCGCTCAGGTGCAGATATCACCATGGTTTCCCAGCTAGCAGAGGAAAAAGTTAATGTGAAATGATGATAGCCCAGGGGAAGAGGGGGCAGTTCCAATTTTTTTAGCACATAGCTCGAACCTTCCACTTCAGCACTCTGCTCTTCCGGAAGCTCTGACAACCTGGTTTCCCAGTTTTTCACTTCCCCTGTTTCCAGTTCCAGCTTGCAATCAGCCATTTCGTTGACCTGTTCAGCACTGAGCCTCACTGCAAGAGCCGGTGTCTCCCCTGCAAAGAACGCATACACCGGTTCCAAACACTGCTGCCACCGCTCCACTTTACATTCCCTCAGGGCATTATGCACATCACCAGAATTCTCAACCTCTAATCCTAAGCAGCGCAGCACAGCAAAGAGGACATCGGGTCCTGCCTGCTGCTGCTGCCCCTTGATATCATGGTAACTAGTCTCTATGCCATATAACTGCGCCAGCTGCTGCAATTGTTGTTGCTCTGTTCCCAATTTAAGTCCACCTCCAGGTTTTTTTCTTACTATTAGCAGTACCAGAGAAACAATCCTTACCCTTGATAACCAGCCCCCGGCCACTCTGTATCAAGAAACAGGTAGGCTGCTGTCATACCCTGGTCATTGTCAGTCGTTGGAACTGAGTTCATCAAACAGCTTCAAATAGTTCAGCATATTGGTGGTGATCAGGAAATTTTGACGCACCTTTTCCCTACCCACAAGGCCCATCTCTTCGGCCATAGCCGGATTCCGCAGCAGAGTCAAGACCCTTTCCGCACATTCCTCCACAGTATCCACTAGGTATCCGTTACTATTGTCATCAATTTGCGCCCTGATCCCCCCTACATTACCGCCTACGACAGGTATCCCCTTCCAAAGTCCTTCAGAGACAGTAAGACCAAACCCTTCTCTGATCGATTTTTGTATGATCACACTGGAGCAGGTTTGAAAGGCATTTACTTCCAGACTAGTTACACCATTAAAATTAGTAACAACCTTGATATCATAATCTTCTCCCGCCTTTCTTAGGGTATTATACAAATAATCCCATCCCTCAGGGTCATCAGTGGCCATCGAACCCACTAAAGCCAACTGCACACTGGGGAATTCCTTTGTTACGATACGATAGACATCGATGACACCTGTTGGATCCTTCCAGGGATCGAAGCGAGAGATCTGGGAGAGCAGCGGCCTATTGTTATCAACCCCAAAGCGGCCGATAATCTCTTTCGCTTCATCCAATTCCAGAGGAATGTTCTTGATCCCCAAGGGGTCAATAGTCGGGGTAAAAAAGGTGAGATGAGGCAGCCCCTCATTTTCTCGCACAAACTCATCCATAGTAAAGATACAGGCATCATAATCTTGAACAAACTGATGGATAAAATCCCAGCACTCCGGATCAGGTGTGGATGTATCGATATGGCAGCGCCAGATCCACTTCGCTCCCCTCACTTGATCACGCATACGGATCATAGCAGCAGGCTGAGGATCGTGGATCACAATAAAGTCATAATCCCAATCCTTGATTTTTAAAGCATTTCGTCTGTTATATTCCAGATAGATATCTTTTTCTTTGTCGGTCAACTCACTGCCCTGCCCCTGCAGACAGTTGTGCATGGTTTTCGTCACTATAAAAAACTCATCACTGCCATCCATTATCCACCAATCAATATCAATTTTTAGACTCCTCAACAAGGGGACCAAAGAATGCAGAATCTCGGCAACCCCACCCCCAAAGGCAGTGGCATTGACCATAGCGATCCTTTTTCCCTTTAGCTTCTCCGCAAAATACTCCAGCTGCAGCCTGGTATCAACATCAATCAATTCCTCATATTCTTTGTAATTTTTCACCGCTGTATTAACAATTTCCACTGACATTACTCCTTTACCGGTTCTTCATCATCGGAATGCCTTTGCATTAATTAAAGGGATTGCCAATTTGGTCTGTAATGTAAGAAGAACATATCTCTAGATCACTCAACATCCTCACTAGTATTTGTCATTTATGGTCATACTAATAGCTGATCTATCTTAGTGAATGAGGTGTTATCTATATCATGCTCCAAATGGGTGGCAATATAATCAAAAAAAATCAGGCCAGTTTCAGGGTTTTTGCATACAACCAGCAAGCTGTCAGTCTGGTGGTTAAAAATGAGGATAAAACAGAAGTGTTCCCCCTTGAACAGGAGGAGGAGCACATCTACAGCACGATCCTCAATGGGATTGGCCCGGGATCCTTATACAAATTCCGCCTGGATAAGGGGGATTTTCCCGACCCCTACTCTTACTTTCAACCTGAAGGGGTACACGGCTTTTCCCAGGTCATCGATCACTCAGCATATCAGTGGCATGACGAAAACTGGAAGGGAATAGACCAGGAGAAGCTGATCACCATGGAGATACACACAGGGACATTTTCAGAAGCAGGAAACCTCCGGGGTATCCTGGAAAAGCTGGATTACCTGCAGCAGTTGGGCATTACAGCCATCGAGCTGATGCCTATTGCCCAGGCAACGGGAAGGTGGAACTGGGGATATGACGGTGTCAACCTGTTCAGCGTCAACCACAACTATGGCACACCGGATGACCTGAAGCGCCTGGTGGACACCTGCCATCAAAGGGGTATCGCAGTGCTCCTTGATGTAGTCTACAACCACTTCGGTCCCGAGGGAAATTATCTATCATTTTTTGGGCCATACTTGACTAAAAAACATGAAACACCCTGGGGAGAAGCGGTCAATTTCGATGATGCTTATAGCTATTACATCAGAAAATATGTCCTGGATAATGTCTGCTGCTGGCTGGATCTCTACCATATCGATGGGCTGCGTCTTGATGCAGTCCATGCCATCAAGGACAACAGCCCCCTGCATATCATCCAGGAAATCTCCCTGATCGCCAATAACCTTTCCCGGAAACACCAGGTCAGCAAACTGATCATCGCTGAGAGTGATGAAAACAACACACGCTTGATCGAGCCCCTGGATCAGGGGGGCTATGGGGCTGATGCCCAGTGGATGGATGACTTCCACCACATCATTCACACCAGTTTGACTGACGAAAACAAGGGATATTATATGGATTATGGGGAACTGAAAGGTTTAGAAAAAGCCTACACAAACTACCTCTACACAGGTCAGTATTCACATTTCTGGGAAAAGAAGAGGGGCACAGATGCCTCAGCCAGGCCAGGAAAACAATTTGTGGTCGCTCTGCAAAACCACGACCAGGTAGGCAACCGGGCACAGGGCGATCGGCTGTCCACCTTAGTGGATTTCCCTCTGCTCAAAGCCAGCGCCGGGTTGGTGCTCTTCTCAGCTTACATGCCATTGATCTTCATGGGTGAGGAGTATGGTGAACAGAACCCCTTTCTCTTTTTTACCGACCACCAGGATCCTGAGCTGAAAAAAGCTGTTTCTCGAGGGCGAAAGAAAGAGTTTAAACAGTTCGGGTGGGGAGAGGTTCCAGATCCTCAGGACCCTGAAACATTTTATAGATCAAAACTTACCCCCCAGAAAAACTGGAAGGAGAAAAACCAGCAGTTATTCAATTTCTATAGAGACATGATCAAGCTGCGCCTCTCTCATCCGGTACTGAAAAGGCTAGATAAAGACAGACTGAAGGCCAAAGTAAATAGTCAGAATCGGGTTGTGCAGGTACACAGATGGGAGAATGGTATCTCTCTGACGGCTTTGTTCAACCTGGGAGAGACCTCATTCCCCATAGAAAACCAAGGGAAGCAGATCTTCAACTCGGAATGGGAAATCTACGGTGGAAAAGAAACCGGCCTTAGCCGGTTTCTGAGCAAAGGCCAAATGGTTATCCTGGAAAGCCAATCTACACCGTGACCACCGTCTGTTTAAAGTATTCATCCACATCCCTTTCACTCATGGAATCGATCTTTTCCATCATTGCCGGGAACTGTGGTGGATAGATATCATATAAGTAATGATACATCTTTGCCACTAAGAATTCGGGATTGCCACCCTCACCCCATACCTGTTGAATGCTGTCAGTTGCCATATAGAGAGCCAGAGAATAATCTTGCAGCAGTTTTAAAAAGCTGTGGTAATCAGCAGGATCCTTTTGGTATGCCAGGTACAAATCCTTTCCCTTATCATGAGCAATCCTCTTCCATCGCTCCACTTTCGCAAACAGTTCCTCAGCGGCAGAGGTGTCAACACCCTGTTCTTTAGCCAATTCCTTGAGCCCATAGCGCAGATATTTCACTCGATTGTCGATGACAACATGCAATAGCTCACAGATCCCCACGAAGTTGCGGGGGTTTATCTTTTTCGTCTCTTGGCTTAACAACCCCGGGGTGCGCTGCTTAAGGATACGCAGCAACACCGAGCAGAGCTGATACCCCTTCAGACAGGGCAGCTTTTGCCTGCCCTCAGTAGGGCGCCACCCCCAGTTGCAGGCCCTCTTCATCAGCCTCGCATAGAGAACAGCCTGGGATTCCAGACTCTCTCCGGCAATATCATATCCCGTCTCCCCCAAACGCTCCATACTGAGCGGTACCTCTGTGGAAATGGCGAAGTTGTCCAACAGGGTATCAAAGATGCCGCAGTAATACTTGCCATTTTCCCAAAAGATCAGGGAGTGATCATAAGTACCGGTTTTGTAAACATCATAAGGGCCAGTACCTGTAACACCGAGAGGTGGATAATGCCCATCCACCCTGAGCACCACCCTGACCTCCGGAGCCCAACAGATCTGGTTGAATACAACTTCCGGCAGGATGTCCACACCTGCGGGAATGACTACCTGCTCCAAATACTGGTCAGGTGTGACAAAATGAATTCGGTATTCTTTATTATCCTCGAGGAGTGCCTGCCATGAGCTTTTCAAAATATCCAGTGCTATATCCCCAAAATCCATCAGCTCCAGGTCCTGAATATAGACCAGCACACCCTGGTCAGGTGACTTTTCTAATTCCTGCTGCAAAACACCCTTGTATATCTCCACACCCTCATCAAAACTGATGGGGTAACGCTCCTCTTCCCCTGTCAGGTATTCATTATAAAACACCGGATAGTCTCCCAGCATATACCCCTGATCCTTTACTTCATCCCTTTTCATCTTGGTAATAGGACGCCAAATCTCTTGTGAGATTGGAAAGTTGCGGGGAAGGGCGATGATCTTTTTATTGCCCGCTCTGATCAAAAATGGCCGGTAAACACAATCCCCTTCCCCCCGAATTTCAAAGGGAACCTTCTTGTCACCCAGGTGCGGAAAGATCACATAGTCCATATTCGCCCGAGCAATAGGCTCCATTTTATCGTAGCTGTATGAAGCCTCTGAGGAGAAAAGACCATTATATTTGGGATATGGAACTCCCATCTCATTGTGCAGATACTCCCTGTTCCATACTATTTCCTGAACAATCTCCTCTGGACGGAGCAGAGATACATGGGTGTGATGGGCATACCCGTAGATAGGGTAAAGACGTCCCCTCTGGTAATCCTTTACTAGCCGATGAAAGGATTCAGGCATTACATCCCTGATCTGGACCAGCAGTTCATTGGTGTACTCCACACAGAGGGGCACATCCAGAAAATCACCAAACTCACTGCACATTGTATAGATATCCCGGCCCTCCTCCTTTCTTTTCTTCAAATAGTTATCATCCAACAGCGTACCCTTCATCGGGTTGTCTTCCTCCAAATAAGAAAGCATCCTTTCCGGAAGATCCCAAAGTAGTTCATGTGCATGGAAAGCCAGGATTACGTAAACATCTTTCATAGCCAACCTTCCTTTCTCAATGTGGCACGGGTGTGGCACGGGGACGTTTCCTTTGCCACGTTTTTGCTCCTCTGATGTGGCAACGGGACGTTTCGCTTGCCACCTTTTGTGGCACGGGGACGTTTCCTTTGCCACGTTTTTGCTCCTCTGAGAGATGTGGCACGGGGACGTTTCCTTTGCCACGTTTTTGCTCCTCTGAGATGCCTCTCACCTGTGAGATTATAATTCCCGCAAAATTTTACACTGGCTCATACTTATAAATAAAACCACTGTAAGGTGGCAGTACGAAATCAGGAAAAACACCCTGTTCCAGGAGAATGCTGTCGGCGTCCTGCGCATTTTTCGTGCCTACAGGTGGGAGGTCATTGACCTGTTCGATATCTGCCAGTTTCACCCAGCATCCTGTGGTATGAAAGTCCACCTGCACCGGAACTTCATGATTCTCAAAGTTGAGCATGACCAGCATCCTTTCTTCCGGGGACCCGCGGTCATTCATCCGCCAGCCGATGACCCGTTTTTCCCCACCCCTCTCCTTCGCCAACCAGGGGCCGATGACCCAGGCGAACATGCCATCATCCACAGGATTATAACCCCTCAATTTCAATCCCCCGTACCTTTTGCGCAGATGAATAAGCCCTTTTGTCCATTCATAAAAACGATTGTTTTCCCCATATTTTGCCCAAGGCACTTTGATCCGATTGCGCTCCCTTTCTATCCCGAACTCCTGCCCCATATAGATCATGGGTTGCCCCAGCGACACCATCGAAGCCATCAGGCCGAGCCTGGCCTTGCGACTCTTGGTCACCGGATCATGGATGCCATTGGTGGCCACCTCAAACTGGACACTGTTCTCATCATGGCTCTCACAGTAGTTGACAGTATTGTTGGTATGGGCAGCGAAGCTGTCCTTGCTGAAATAGAAAGGCACCCCAAAATCATCCACACCATTCCCTTCACCTTCAAAAACACCCTCCCGCAGCAGAGCCTTCATCTTGTCATGGAAAATATCGGACCACTGGGCATAGCCGTTATACCCATCCAAGTTCAGGTCCTCTTCATTGGGCAAATTCTCGGCGATGAGAATGGCGTCCGGCTTAAACCCTGTATCCTTGATCTCATGGGCAAGGCGGTGCAACAGTTTGTGATTCAAAAAATAGCTGTGAGTGGCATCAAACCGGAAGCCATCGATATGATACTCCTTGATCAGCATTTTGCAGGCATCGATCAGCATATTATCCACTTCTTCTTTTCCTGTAGCCACCTTATTGCCCCACATAGTGGAACCGGAAAAGTAAAAGCCGCCATCCTGGGTACCGTCATCGATCAGGTTCCACAAGGGGTTAAAATCATTGGATGTATGGTTATACACCTGGTCAGTAAGCACAGCCAAACCATGGCGGTGGGCCTCATCAACCATCTCCCTGAATTCATCTGGAGTACCGAAATCCTTTTCAATGGCCATAAATGTACAGGGCTCATACCCCAAACCCCGTTTCGTGGGCACCTCTGCGGTAGGCATCAAAGCCAGAGTGTTGACCCCCAGTTTGGTAAAATAGCCGTCTTTGATACGCCGGATTACCCCCTGGAAGGTTCCCTGTATCTCATCGGGTATATCAGGGTCATTATCAGTAAAACCATAGATGTTCAACTCATAAAGGATCAAGCTATTGATATCAGGAGTTTTCCAGTCCTGATCTGTCCACCTAAAGCCTGAGGGATCGACGATCACCGAGTTTCTGTGTTTGTAGTCATCACTGTACAGCCTGGTATAGGGATCTGCAGTATAACGCTCCACTTCTGTGGAACCACCCTGCAAATAGAACTTATACTCGATGGGATTTTTAAGAACTGGGGGATTGATATGCGCAAGCCAGAGGTTTGGTTGATAAAAAAAACCTCTGTACAGCTCCATTTCAATGAACTGCTCCTCCCTGGGGTAAGGGTGGCCCGGGCACTGCCAATCATTGAAGTTTCCTACCAGATAGACCCTGGCCGCCCGGGGATGGAAGAAGCCGAAAAGGATTGAGCCATCCTTCAGGATATTCCCTCCCAGCATGGAAGGCACCTTCATGCCTGAAACATCTGTTGTGGGAAGATGAAAATTTTTTTCAGGGATCAGGTGGCTGATCTCCCGGTAGTAATCCTTGGCATTTCCCTGTGGTTCCGCAGGCCGGACATTGTAAATATTGTGCCTGTTGGCCACCGCCCATACTTCGTCACCCAGGCACATATGGAAAGTCCTGCTGTACTCCTCATCCTCCCAACGCCCATGCTCCCCCTTGCCATCCTTAAAGATAAAGTTAAATTCACTGCGGTTATAATAAAGATCATAATAAACCCCGAATTCATCTCTACCATTGGGTGTGATCTCCCTTTCCAGGGTTGCCCCATCAGCGACCCACACCCACATCACCGGTTCATGAAACCCATCTTTATTGTCATAATGGATCCTTACATTGTGTCGCATAATATCTCCCGGCCTTTTTATAAAATTTGTAGATCACTAGCTAGTTTTTCTCTGGGGGGTTTTTTTTATGTAAGGAATGCTGCTCTCAGGTTTTTTTGAAAGATTGTTCTTGCAGGTAAAGAAGTCATCAATGAAATAACAGAAATAAAAAACAGGCTGTAAGAGTTTTTCGATTCTTACAGTCTGCTATCTTGTAATAACTTACAGTTAAAGACCACAAATCATCCCACCGTCTTTTTCGCGCCTCAGACATCAATACCTGATGCTACACAAGCGATCCTTCCCACTTCATCAATGTATACCAATTTTAGTTCAACCCGGTAGACTTCCCTTAACACGTCTTCCTTTAGGGTTTCGGATGTAGGACCAACACGCATATGCCCACTTCGGTCCAATATACCCACTTTTCCTTCAAGCAGTACAGCGTGATCCGGCATGTGAGTGGTCATAATGACTGCATATCCCTCTTGTGCTAGCTTCTTGATCATTTTTACAGTTCGAAGCTGATTGCCATAATCCAGGTGTGCAGTGGGTTCGTCAAGCAGTATCATATCAGGCTGCTGTACTATTGCCCTCGCAATAGTCACCTGCTGCATTTCACCACCACTTATCTCAGTATACGGTCTATCTGCGAGGTGTGTAATTTCCATCATTTCCAGTGCATCGTCAACTAAATCATAGTCTGACTTTTTAGGTTTAGCAAACATACCCATATATGGTGCACGCCCCATTACAACAAAATCTCTTACATTAAATCCATATACTGGTATGTGTATCTGCGGAACATAGCCTATCATTTGCGCCACCTGGCGTAAGCTTAGTTCAGCAAACGGAACCCCTTTGATTAAAATTTCCCCACTACTTGGCACAAAGATATTCGCCAGACAGTTGAGAAGTGTGGTTTTGCCTGAACCATTTGGGCCAAGTATTGTGAGTATTTCACCTTTATTAAGGGTAAATTCAATATTGGAAAATATAGTTCTTTCATTATCATAGGCGTAACTGATATCTTTGACTTCTAGCATCATTGAATATTCATCCTTTGTTTTACTAGCAACCAGAAATAAAAGGGGGCCCCAATAAGACCGGTTAAAATACTGAGAGGCAATTCAGCACCGGTAAGTGTACGTGCTAAAGTATCCACAAACACCATAAATGCACCACCAAGCAGCAGTGTGACTGGCAACATTTTTGTGTTATCAGGGCCAACCAACATACGGCCTAGATGCGGCACAACAAGTCCTACCCAGCCAATAGTGCCGCTGAGACAAACCGAACAAGCCGTAAGCACAGTAGAACACACTATAGCTATTCCTCGCGTGAGATTAACATTAGTGCCAAGAGTTCGCGCTTCGTTTTCCCCCAGTGATAAAATATTCAGCTTCCAACGCATAGCCATCAGAACTGCCCCGGCAATAATTATTGCTGGAGCAACAGCAGCAATACTGCCTTTGTCTACCTTGGCGAGGCTGCCCAACGTCCAATAGACAATCTCTGCAAGTTCTGTCTCAGGGTCTGCCACATATTTAAGCAGACCCATGATAGAACTCATAAAACCGCCAACAATAACACCGGCAAGCACAAGCATAATTGAAGAATTGTTTTTTATCAGCTTCGGCATTGTTATGGTAATAGTTACTGCCAGCACTCCACCTAAAAAAGCTCCAATCTGTATGCCTATAGTCCCTAGATGAGCGAGTATTGCCAAAGCAGCACCAACACACGCTCCGGAGGATACACCTAACAAATCTGGTGAAACAAGAGGGTTCTTAAACATCCCCTGATAAGTGGCACCCGAAATAGCCAGCGCACTCCCTACCATAAAAGCAGCTAAAATGCGCGGCAATCTAAGCCTAAAAACGACATTTTCCATCGTAGAATCCCATGTCTTCTCTAATGGCAATACTTTTGAAAATAAGATCTTTATGACATCTATAATTGACATGTCATAACGCCCTGCACAAATGGAGACAAGTGATACTACAACTGCCACCAATATTAGTATCAAAAACGTAAACTCATATGAATTTAATCCAAATTTTCTGTTAAATCTGCTTTCACGCACAGTATTAATAACTTGTTTCTACTCTCCCTTCCTGGCCAGTCCCAGTTTATTCCCCTTTCGGGCCTTTGCCAGTGAGCATATTGGTGGCTTCCTCATCTGTCATATCATAACCCACAAACTTCTTATAAAAGTCTTTGACCTCTTTTACCATGTCTACATCAATTAGGTCAGGATGAAATGTCTTTGCTGCCCATAATATCTGCATTGAACTTTCTCCACCGAAGCGATCCCATGGGAAACAGCCATTGGGTATAATGTAGACTTTTTCATTTTTAACAGCTTTAATATCTTTCCACTCAGGAGCGGCATAAATTTCCTCATAAAGCTCATGCTGTGCAGGTCCCCCAATAACTACGATATCAGGATTTATGTTTAATATTTGTTCAGGGGTAATATCTTTGAGTTGCATACCCTTACCGATATCAGCAGTGGCGAACTTGCCCCCGCCATATGTTACCCACTGCTCCATAATTGTACCGCCACCGGTTGTGGAATAAAGGCCTTGGTTAGCCTGACCTTGAATATAATAAACCACAGGCTTGTCCTCTTCTTTGAGGTCTTTGAGAGCGTTTTCAACATTTGCTATATTGGAATCTAAATACTCTACAAGTTCATCGGCCTTCTCTTCATGCTCTCCACCGAGAATATCACCGAGAATAAGGGTCGCCTTTTCCATTGAATCATAATCATTAAACATCAGTGTTACTGCACAAAGTCCAGCTTCACGTAGCATCGCAGCATCATCTGCATTAGCAGTAATGATTAAATCGGGATCAACTTCTAATAACTCTTCAGCATTAACCTCCATGGCAGGAACATCTTTAATTTTGGGGTAAACTGCATTCACCCAGGGAAGATGTTTCACAAAATCCATAGTTCCAACAAGATAGTCACCGGCACCAAGGCAGAGCATAAGCTCATTTGATGATGGCCAGAGATTAACAACAGTCTTAACCTCCCCAGGAACCTTGACTTCCACATCTGCCATATCAACAATCGTTTTCTCCGTGACAGTGGGTTCAGACGATTGCTGCTGAGAACCACACCCCGACAGCACACCCAATAAAAACACAGCACACAAAACAATAGCCAAGAGCCTTCTCGTCTTTCTCATGATACACTTCCTCCTTAGTTTTATTTAACCACCGCTTATAAACGGTTGCGATGCCAAAAATACTCAGGTAAGGTTGGTCATTCACCATTGGGCTAGCCCTCTACTCCTCTTGTCAAGGGCATAGCAAATACAATCAATAAGCCGTTCCTTCAAACGTGCTATGGAAAATCAATAGACTAAAGCAAAAAAGATCTTAAAGTAAACCTATATCTGACTCCTGGGGTTCCCACCACATAATATATGTCTTGGTTTCTCTGAGAAGTCTCACTCCCCCATCTGGCTGTTCTAACAGATATTTATCCACATTTTTTCTGAAAATTGGCTCTCGTTCTCTTGTTACTTCATCCAACTGCCGCAGATCATCGTAGGCATCCTGCCTGCTGTCATATTTCCGTGTAAAACCGTCCTTAACAACCTTTAAATTGGGATCAATTCCCAAATCATAAAGGATATTAAACATGATGTTATAGCCAAACATCCTATTCATTCGCACATCAGGCAGCTTTTCTTCACTTATACCCTCAAAAAAGCTCATCTGTACCTCCTTGAGACTTGGGCTATTGGCAAAACTCAGAATAAAAACATATTTATTCGCTGCACTGTTTAGCTTTATTAAGTCTTGAAGCCCAACAGAACGTGAAGCAATAACAACATCGTGTTTTTCTATGTATTCCCCAACAACAGCTTTACTCCAATCAAGCACTTTTGGCGTAATATTGGTTATCCCCTGCTCCTGTGCATTTTTCATGCAATACCTCAACATCTCATCAGAAGCATCTATCGCTGTCACCCTAGCAACTCTCTTGGCTATAGGCACCGCCAGCCTCCCCGGGCCGCAGCCTACATCAAGCACCGAATCAGTAGGGGCAAGTATTAGAGTGTCAAGTTGGTTAATCGTATAGTCGGTCTCAAGCTTAGACATCTTGTCATACATAAAAGCTGTTTTTCCCCAGAATTTCCCGGGATCCTTTTCTGCCATTGCCGGCATTCTCATTAACCTTTTTTGTATTTCAACCCAGTTAACAAGGCCATTCAAAAAAATTCTCCTCCTCTCAAAACAACTACGTTGTTAGACCAATAATAAAGCGGCCTCCTATTAGGAAAGCCGCAAAGTCACTATTAAAAGTAAAAGACATATGGCCTCTTCTTTCCAAATAGGGAGGCATAAAGGTTTCCCGATATACCCTGTCGGTCTGAATCCATATCCGTTTAAAGATTTAGGATGTTAGACTCGAAGAATGCTTTTGGATAAATTGTTATTATCTTGCATACACTATATATTATACTTATTTCTATGTCAATACGACAATTATATCCATAATCCAGGTGAGCAATAACTTCGTCAAGCCAGTGTAGTGTTAGACTGCTTGACTGACTATTGCCCTCGCAATAGCCTTTCACCCCCACTTATCCTAGTCCTAGTATATAAAAAAAACTCTAACTCACAATCCTATAATAAGCTCTCGCAGTCAGACCGTAAACAATTACATAAAAGAGAGCAAAAACAAGGATAGTGACAGCTGTACAGCCGGCATAAAGTTGTACATTGGTTAGATTCAATACTTCGAGCATTTTTGTTATTACTTTAAAAGCAAATGCTATATGAATTACCGCTGTGACCAGGGGCAGAAAGAACACTGTCAGGACTTGGCTCTTGATAGCCTGCTTAACTTCAGCACGGCTCATACCGACCTTTTGCATAATTCCAAAGCGCTGCCTATCATCATACCCCTCTGCCAGCTGTTTATAGTAAATGATCAGCACAGTGGCCATAATAAACAACAGGCCTAAGAAAATGCCGATGAAAAACAACCCACCGTAAAGGGAATAAAAGCTTTCCCTTGAGCTTTCTGCTCCTTCAACATAACCATCTACATTAATCTCGTTAACAGCTCTTTGCAGTGCACTGACAATGCTTATTTGGGCATCTTTGTCACCTTCAACATCAAAACTGTAATAATAAGAAAGCCCACCCATATCACCCTGACTGCCGCTTAGTGAATTATATATCTGTTTGATAGTATCAATATCATCGACAATTAAATAGTAACTGTTTGTCAACAAAGCAGACATTTTGCCCTCTGTTTCCAAAGAAGCCAACCGGTCTTTGATGGATAGCTCAAAGCCATTAACGCTTATAGTATCACCAGGAAGTTCCCCCCGCAAAGTATAGAGGAGTGCCTCATCACTATCCAGTGATACAGATTTGTTCTCCATTCTGCTATATTCATCAGTTGTCAAACATACCACCATCGCAATATTACTGGCAGCATAATTATTTGAATGGTCAGGGGTAAAGCTGGCGCCGTCTTGAAGTGTAACAAAGTTCATGGAGCGATAGCGAATAACATCTTTTGGAATAATACCAGCCTCTAATGCTTGCTTTTCAATGGCAGTATCTAGTTTGATTGCCTGCTCATCTGAAACGTTATAAGTGCTGACAGTAATATTTCTCGGATACCGGGTGCGTAAAACATCCTCCATTCCAACATACATAGAAACTGTCGTAGAAAGCATAACAATCACTGCTGTGGAAAGGATGCAGATATTAGCAAGCCCTGCTGCGTTCTGTTTCATGCGATAAATCATGCCTGAAACCGGGATGAAGTGTTTTAACTGGTAATAATAACTTTTATTTTTACGAAGCATTTTCAACAATGCAATACTTCCCGCAGTAAACAGACAGTACGTTCCTATTATGGCCAAAACAACAGCAACAAAAAAGAGTTGTAGTGCTGCCAGCGGAGCTTCAGTTGTCAGAGCAATATAATAGGCAATACCCAGTGTTACTACACCAATGATAGCCATTAGCCAGTTGGCCTTTGGCTCTTTTTCACCTACATTCCCGCCCTGCAATAACTCAATAGGCTTGGACCGATACACTTGATAAACATTATAAATAAGATTCAATATAAAAATTCCGCCAAACAAAATTATTGTATAAATCACAGCAGCAATTGGTATTTCAAAGCCTAAGGTCACCTTAAAAGAAATAATCTTAAATAGCAGCAAAATCATCAGCTTGCTTAAGAGTATTCCCGCCGCAAGCCCCACCCCCATGCTTACAACTGCAGTAAGCAGGGTTTCCCAAAACATAATTTTGGCAATATGCTTCTTCTCCATGCCCAGAATATTAAACAAGCCAAATTCCTTTTTGCGCCGTTTAATTAAAAAGCTGTTGGCATAAAATAAAAATATCACCGCGAAAACAGCAATTACACCTGCTCCAAAGGCTAATACAGCTCTTAAACTTTGGCTGTCACTGAGAGTGCCTATATCTTTGGCTACCACTAAAAAGCGCATATTATAAAACATCATGATTGTACAGATGCAGGTCAATAGATAAGGAATATATGTTTGTGCGTTCTTTTTCAGGTTATTTACTGCGAGTTTGAGATAAAAAAATCTATTCATTGCGGGCACCACCTGTGGTGAGCAGGGTGAGTGTATCGGAAATTTTCTGATACATCTCTTCATTGGACAAAGAGGCTTTGTAAAGCTGATGAAACACCTCACCATCCTTGATAAAGAGAACCCTTTGGGCATGGCTTGCATTTTTTATGCTGTGTGTAACCATCAGAATTGTCTGCCCATCATCATTTATTTCGTTAAACAGTTTCAATAATTCGCTGGATGCACGAGAATCAAGGGCACCTGTTGGCTCATCAGCCAGAATCAGCTGCGGTTTTGTAATCAGGGCACGGGCGATGGCTGTTCTCTGTTTTTGTCCGCCCGATACCTCGTAAGGAAACTTATTAAGAATATCTTCGATCCGGAGCCTTCTGGCAATAGGCTTCAGCCTTTCATTCATCTTTTCATATGACTTCCCTGCCAGAACAAGGGGTAAAAAAATATTATCCTGTATGGAAAAGGTATCAAGCAAATTAAAATCCTGAAAAACAAAGCCTAAATTATCCCGTCTGAAAGCTGATATCTCCTTTTCCTTAATCGATACGACACTTTCCCCATTTAATAATACCTCACCGCTTGTCGGCTTATCGAAGGCTGCAATAATATTGAGCAGTGTTGTTTTACCTGATCCCGACTCACCCATAACTGCAACATACTCACCCTGCTCAATGGAAAATGTCACATTGGTTAGTGCCTGGACAGGATTACCACCGAACCTAGTCGTATAAACTTTCTTTAAATTATTAACCTCTAGAAGCGGCATTGTTATTCCCCCTAGTCTTCATTCTTTGCATCCATACTAACAAAAAGAGGAAATGACCAGCCATTGTTCTGGCTTACATTTTCTCTTTCAAGCTTACGTTTTGGTAAGGTTTGAGTTAATCCGCAGCTATTTCAGCAACATCAAGCCCGATTTTCACTTTAGTACCCTTACCAACCACAGATTCAATGGTAATGGTGTGTGACATTTTATTCAAAATCTGCTTACTGAGAAAGAGTCCAATTCCGGTAGATCTTTTATCTGACCGGCCGATATACCCTGTAAAGCCTTTTTCAAAGACCCGCGGCAGATCCTCCTGTTCGATGCCTATCCCTGTATCTTCTATAACTAATGTATCAGGCAGTTCAGTGTCCATATAAATCGAAATTTCACCTGCACTGGTGTATTTTAAGGCATTGGACAGTATCTGTTCTATAACAAAAACCAGCCATTTCTCATCGGTCAAAACATTACAATTTAAATTCCCATAATTAAGCTTAATCTTTTTGCGGATAAAGAATTTTGAGTATTTCCTGATCGCTTGTTTCACTATTATATCAAGTGAATGCCTTTTGAAGACTAAATCAGAACTCATATTCTCCAGGCGCAGATACTGCAGTACCATCTCCACATACTGTTCCACCTTGAACAGCTGTTCTAAAAGCTCACTATTTGTTTCAGACTGCTCTGACTGCAACAGCAGCCGCATGGCAGCGATAGGTGTTTTGATCTGATGCGCCCAGATGGTGTAATAATCCACCATATCGGCAAAAACCTTTTCCTTTTGATTTATAATTTCTGTACGGTCATGATCAATTATTCTGATTAAATCCTGATAATCATCTTCAATCAGGTCCTTTGCAGTGGGAAACATATACCTAGATACAGCGATACTGTTTCTCAAATTTTCAAGTATCTTGTGCCTTTTATAAAATCCTGCGAAATCAATAATGCCAATTACTAAAATAAAGAGACCTGCCAGGAGGGAGGCATAGCCTACAGCTTCCCAAGGCAGGGAATAGAGTGAAAAAACAACCAAAAAAATGCCGAACGAAACTAAAGCAACAGCAACAGCTGTCTTCTTTCCTTTAAGATATGCACCTAAAATACTTGCAAAATCTTTCATATCACTCCACCAGATAACCAAGGCCCTTCTTGGTTTTAATGAAATTTTGCAGCCCCGTTTCTGCTAATTTTTTGCGCAGGCGAGTTATATTAACTGTCAGAGTATTGTCATCAACAAAATTATCATTTTCCCAAAGGTGCTGCATGATCTCTTCACGGGAAACCACTTTCCCTATGTTTTCCATCAGCAGCTGCAAAATTTTATAGTCATTTCTCGTCAGCTCTATTTTTTGATTTTGGTAGGTCAGGGTTGTATCACTGAGGTTTAAGACAGCCCCATTATGTTCAATAATGTTTACCTGCCCTTGAAAAGAGTATGTACGCCGCAAGAGTGCCCCCACCTTGGCGGTGAGAACATGCAGATCAAAGGGTTTGACAATAAAGTCATCCCCACCCATATTCATAGCCATGACAATATTCATATTATCACTGGCTGATGATATAAATATCACAGGTACTTTAGATATTTTGCGTATTTCGCTGCACCAGTGAAAGCCATTAAAAAAAGGAAGCATCACATCAAGCAGGACAAGCTGGGGCTCAAATTGCACGAACTGCTCAATAATAGTTTTAAAATCGGTGACATAGTAAACATCATAATCCCATTTAGATAGATGCTCTGCTATGGTTTTAGCAATGGTGATATCATCTTCGATGATCATGATTTTATACATAGATCTTCCCCCAACAGGCATTATACCCATTCCAATAGTACACTTACCCCTCGGCTTTATTAAATGATTTTCTTTCTACCGATTCCACAAAGGACCATGTTTTTCCCATATCTTCTGATTTGTATTTTGCCATGACATTACCCCCCATAAAATCACCCTGGCCACCCTGTCCCACCAGGAGAAACAATTGGCCGCCCTCAAAATAAGGCGTTTCTGGTTGGATATAGGGTTCAAGGCTTATACCCATCCATTCCTCTTCTACAATAGGCAAAATAATAGGCTCAAAGGTTTTACCGCCATCTTCTGTCCGGTAGAAATTGGTCTCGGCTCCATCTATTTTGGGATAGCTCATAAACCCCACATTTTCATCCACAAAACCCCCGTATTGTAAAAGCCATGTACTGGGGCCATACCCAACCTCATTCCATGAAGAGCCGCCATCTGTTGTTTGATAAATGGCCTGCCCCTCTTGTGACATAGTTCTGTCCCCTGCAGCAATCACATAGCCAACCGATACAGTTGGAAAGCTGCAGAATTTCACTCTTATGCTCTCCAACTGTGCACCGATTTCAGCTGTTTTCCAGATGGCTCCCATATCCTCTGTATAGGTAATCATAAGCTTATTTTCCCTGGTACCGCCGTAGAGAAAGGCTGTTTTTTCTGGCGTAATCAGAAAGCTTCCCTGCTGTAACTGATTATAATACGAGTGCCCATCACCAACCTTGGCCAATGTCTCCAAAGGAACGGGAACTTCCCTCCATGTATTTGCATGATCATAGCTGACAGAACAAATTCCATTTTCGATTTTGTAAGTGTACTGCTGCTGCTCATAGGGAATCTCGTCTACATACTTGTGCTGATATTCATCTTGTTCTTTTTCACCACTGGTTTGGTATTTTTCTAAATCATAGCCAGCCGGCCTTTGTAATTTGGTTACAGTATAGACAATGGTGTCATCAGATGTTGTCTCTTTATCAAACCATAAAACCCATTGGCAATAAATTTTATTATCTTCTAAACCACCATTCCAATCGAATGCAGTTTTTTCATCTAATTGGGCTGTAACAATCCAAAAATCAATTTGAATCACATTGCTTTCCTTTATATCAATATCATCAATCCCATATTCTATGAGCTTTTGGCTGCGAGGCATATATTTTTGCCGGTATTGTTCAGTGTATGCTTCCAGCCACTTTTCTCCTGCCAAACTGATGT
>DIQC01000090.1:0-10539 GCA_002426495.1 Thermacetogenium sp. UBA5472 | reverse complement strand
TGACACCTATTACGGCAATAGCTATGCAAAAGATTAAGCCCGTTCGATATTTTTTCTTTTTGAATTCATCTGAACCATCTTTAGGCATTGTTTAACTCCTATTCTCTGTATGGGATGGAACAAGGGAAATACAGCAAACCTCTCCCTTCATTATAAAAGAATTCCTCATCCTGTTTCAGGATAATTTCATTCAGATCCGTCACAAAAATCTCCAGCAATCCGCAAGTATAAATATTATAATAATTATTAATGTTCAGTATATCGCAAACAATGGATTAATAACGTAAGAAATGGCATCATCCGCATTTGAATGATGCCATTTTAAATAGGCTATTTATTGTTTTTTATTGGTCAATTTTATTGAACTACTTCAATATAAAGCAGCTCTTTAAGGTCACCACCGGTCAGTTCTGGAATCGCAGCATTGACAGCATTGTCCACTTTTTTTAGAGTGCAGTCGGCAATATCGTCAGCAGACACATCTACAGAGAATCCGTCACTGGCAACAAATTTATAGGTATCAGCTTCTACCATACCGAGGTCGGAAAAAACTTTTTCAACATCTAAAGTGTCTGCTACAAAACAGATAGATTCGTTGGCAGTTTTAAGATACTGCAGGAATTTAACACTTAACTCCCCGGTAAGATCAGGACCGACTAATAATGGAGCACTGTCACCTTCCATGGTGATGTAATGTTTCATAAACTCATCAACAGTAGTGGAGGCGCTGTAGCCGTCTGTTGCCTGCATAGCAACAGGATCAGCAGGATCTGATGCAAAGTTTTTTTCCACATAATCTTTAACAGCATAGGCGGAAACAGCAGCACCATTGCTATCAACATCTTCGGCAGTAAGCTCCATGATACCGGTTTCAAAAATATTGATCCGGCTCATAGTGCTATCCTCTGTGCCGGCCTCTCCATTGGTCTCTCCTTCGTTTTGTACAGGAGGTGCTTCTTCACCTCCATTTTCGGTCTCAGCTGCAGGGGAACAGCCGCAGCACATAAGCATCGCACAAAGAACAAGACTCAACACCAGCATCAATTTTTTCTTCATTCTTCTTCCTCCTCATTTTTAATTGATCATTATATGAACCATTAACAACAACAAACAGCATATACCTCCCCCTTTCATCTATCATGTTTAGAAGCTTATATATTTAAATTTGCATGATAGCGATCCTCATTAACAGCCACCAAAACACCCATATTGGCCTGTGCACGGATATAGCATTCCATCATCAGATCGGCATTGACCATGGCATGTGTGGTTATGCTGCGGCTGCCCACAGCAGCTGTAGGAACCTTTGCTCTGCGCCCCAGGGAATCCTCACAAATGGTTCCTGTATGAGGAGCAGACATCGGATAGCGGAGAGGCAGTTTCATTCTAGCAGACATATCGTAAATAGGTGGATGTGTGCATTGATAAAAACGCTTACCTGTGACTAATGTGTGATAGAGGGTATATCCTTGATATGCATACCAGCCGCGGCAGTTATCAATATTTTGATAAGGCAGTAAAAAATCATCCTCATCCAATCCTTCGATTACAGCCAAAAGAACCTTTTTTCCCTGCTCAAGCGCATCTTCCATCAGGCCGCAGATTCCTTCGATATGATCTGGATACCCGATCTCAGAATAAACAGGCAGAGTCGAATTAAATTTTTCGATATTGTAAAGAATTCTGTTATTGCTGCACAGCCCCTTAAAATGCCACCCATCTTCAGCGATCAGCAGATAGTCAGGAAAATCTTTGATATAGGCTGGGTTAACTACCCTATACTCCTTAATAAAGTCTTCCTTTTTAATAATAGAGCGGATGTGAGGTTGTTGAGCTAATATTTTCTCATCTCCCTGCTCACTTTGATAAACACCTGCCATATTGTGACACCAAGCACTGGATTGGAGATTACCTTGCAATTCAGGCAAAACAATATAGCCTTTAAGAGGCACAAGCCCCCCTGTGCTCAAAATTAGAGGGTAGTATTTATGCTTTTTAGCAAAGTCAAGAGTATAATCGAAAATAATTTTTGCTGTGTTTTTTCTTGTTTCAAGAGTGCATTGACCATAGGTACTGCTGAAAAATGGCTGAGTGAAACCAAGAAAAAGCCAACCAGGATTATAATGATTCACTACTGCTTCGGCCAAATCTATCGTCCATTTGCTGCCAGCATTATCCCTGTCACCAGGATAGGGGAATCTCTTTGCTAGACTTTTTAGAGGCATTAAAAATTCTTCATCCCGTTCCACTGGTTTGGCAGTGACAAGATCGATTACTGCCTGCCATTCCCGGACATCGATAATTCCTAACATACCTTCCCCTCCCTATCATCGGTGCAGCTTGTATCATAGAAACTGCCGGTCATTTTTACTGCTGTTCCGCAATTCGGACAAGTACTGTTCTTCATATTGTAAGCAGAGAGAAAAGCCCCACAGGACTGGGCACAGATTCTTTCAATCAACACTTGACCGCAGGAAGGGCATAAGGTATTGATCAGCTGTGTGCCGATATAATTGCTAAAATATGTGTTGGGCAAAGTTTTTCTGCACTCTTGGACCTTATCGGAGATCTCTTTAATGTCAGGAGGTGTTCTGTCCTTCATCTTGTATTCAGGCAGAAGTCGGAAAATATGCCAGGGCAACTGCGGGTCGATACCCGCCAAATATTCAGCAATAGCAGTTATTTCATGGTCATTTACAGTCTGCACCACAGTTGTAGTAATCTCCAAATGGGTGCGGGAAGCAGCTAGATACTCTATATTGCGCTTAACAAAAGCGGCACTTTTAAGGCCGGCATGCTTCCGGTAGTAATCATCAGATAGAGACTTAAGGCTGATATTGAAAAAATCGAAGTATTCCAGCATCATATCTGCTACCTCTTGGGTGAAGTAACCGTTGCTAGAACAGCCCACAACCAATCCTTCTTTTTTCGCTTCCTTGGCCACAGCTAAAGCGGAAGGCAGATTTACAGTAACTTCATTAATGCTGAAATGAATTCCGCTGCAATTGGCTTTTTGGGCAATTTTCACTACTCTATCTGGCTCAAGCTGAAAACGAAAGGTTTTCTTCTCCGGCTCAATGGCTACTCGGGAGTTGATGCAATAGGCACAACTTGCATTGCAGTTGAAGGCACCCAGCTGTAAAAATTGATGATTCGGCCAGCCGTGAAAGAGAGGAATGCCTTCTGCATTGGTAAGATAATAGGTTGTCCACTGGTTGGGGTAAACTTCCGCTATTCTGCCATCCCTTTCTTCATACATATGACAGATCGAAGCAGGCATTTTGCAACGCCATTCACAATAATTACATCTCATAACAATCAATCCTTTCTATTTAACAGGCACTACCACCTGACTGGAAGATGTCTGCTCTATAGCAATTCCACCACCATACAATAACCTGAGATTGCTGCTATTAAGGTTTTCGTCTACTGCACCTGCCGCCAAAATATTACCGTTCTTTAACATCATCACATCATCACAGTACTGGAGCACTATATTCGGATCATGGGCAGTGATAACAGTTGTCACTCCTTTGTTAAAGACTAGACTGCGTATCAGATTCATCACCATATGCTGGTTGGTAAAATCCAGGTGAGAGGTAGGTTCATCCAATAGGAGAATCGGAGCAGACTGCATGAGTGCTCTGGCTATTAAAACCAACTGCTGTTCCCCACCTGATAGACGGTCAAACTGCTTTTCCAAAAGATGTTCTATACCGATTTCAGCAGCTATAGAGCTGGCTTTATTTTCTGATTCCTCGGTGGGTGACTCCCAGGCCTTCAGGTGGCAGCCCTCACCCAGCATGATCATGTCGATCACATACAGTGGAAAAACAGTTCTCGCTCCTTGAGGCACCAAGGCGATCAAGTTGGCAATCTGATCAGATCCTAATTTTGAGATATCCTGATCCTTAAGATAAACCTTACCCCGCATAGGGCGCAGTAAACCATTCAAACATCGAAAAAGCGTGGTTTTCCCACAGCCATTCCTGCCTAAAAGCCCCAACATTCGGCCTCTGCTTACATGCATATTTATATCTGATAAAACCACAGTGCCGTTGTAACCTGCTGCCAGGTTTTTTGTTCGGATTATTTCACCACACCCCCCTCTTATGTTTAGAAAAAATTAACCAACCAAGAAAAGGTGCCGCTATAAAAGAAGTAATAACAGATATAGGCACTTCACCAGCAGGCAGATTGCGTACTATAGTGTCAATCAGCAGTAAAAAAAACGCACCAAGAACTGCCGCATAAGGAACAACCTGTTTTTGATTGGAACCAATAATAGAACGGGCTATATGGGGAATAATCAACCCTACCCAAGCAATGTTCCCAACAGCAGCAGTGGAAACTGATACAATCAAGGCCACAAACAGAATATAAATAAAACGCCATAATGACAGATTTATTCCCAGTGCTTTGATTTCATCATCAGTCTGCCCCATTATATTTAAACGCCAGCTGAACAGAATTAGAAAAAAGATACCCACACTAACCAGTGGAACAACAACAGCAACATTATTCCAGTTAGCAGTATTAAAAGCTCCCATCAACCAGTAATTTATCCGCAGCATATCACTATAGGGATCTGACATATACAGCAGCAAAGTCAGACCTGCCTGAAAGAGTGCACTGATAATCACACCGACCAGAACCAATACAGTAACACTGCTACCAGGCAAACGGGAAACGATGGTAAAGGTCAAGAGTAAGGCCATCACCCCGAAGCAGAAAGAAAAACCTTCCACCAGTACGGTACTGCCGGCAAAAAAGAAGATGGCAAGCCCTGCACCTAAATTGGCTGCCTGGGTTACTCCGATAACATCAGGAGAAGCCAGGGGGTTTCTGTAGAGTGTTTGCATAACAGCACCGGCAACTGAAAGAGCTGCACCCACTGCACAGGCTAGAATAGACCGGGGCAAACGCACATTCCAAAAAACTGTCTGTTTTTGGGCAACAATATCTGCAGAAAACCCCTGCCCTAGATTCATTTTTTTTAATAAAATAGCGATCATATCGGTAAAAGTAACACTAACTTTGCCGATATTAAGAGAAAGAAAGAAAAACGCAATTAAGATCAATAAAGTAAATGTAAGAATTGGCCACAGCCGCCTGCCACGCTTTACTGCAGTGCTATCCCCTGCAGTGATCACAAGACACCACCTAGTTCAGAATATGTATAGCCATATATAAATTCATATACACTGTCCGCCATTTCCAGCATATTAATATCAGTAAATTGATCAGGATGAATGGTCTTGGCAGTCCAAATGATCCCTAAAACAGATTGAGGCAAAGGAAAATCCCACCAACCTAAAGTGGAAGGGAAAATATATACATCCTTGTTTTTAATCGCTGTCACAGTCTGTAATGCAGGATCAGTTAAAACACTTTCAACATCATCTACACCAAAGCTAGACCCAAGAACAATGTAATCAGGATCCCAGAGAATAATATCCTCGGCGCTGACATTGGCCCATTTGCCATTTAAGTTTGCTCCGGCATTAATTCCACCTGCAGTTTCCACCATCTGATGTTGAAACATATCTGCTGTTGCGGCGGTATAAACACCACCAGAGCCGCAGACCATCACAACAGGTTTTTCATCATCAGAGATATCTTTTACCCGGCTGGAAACCATATTGCGAAGATCCTCGATAAAATCGATCACTTCCTGGGTTCTTTCAGGGCAATCAAGTACGTCACCCATAATTCTGGCTGTTTCGTACACCTCATCAAAGGTTTCACCGCTGACCGCTATTGCCGGAATGCCGGCATTTTGAAACACTGCTGCTTCCTCTTCCCCTTTGCCGGCATCAGTAAAAACAACATCTACACCCAGAGCTAATAAGCCTTCAGGGCTGTCCACACCATTTGGGGCACTGAGCACAGTAGGGAGAGAACCATAAAACTCATCGACTTTTGCCAAAGCTTCTGTATCAGCGCCGATCTGCAGCTGATAAGCTATTTTTTCCTTTTGCCCCATAGCAAAAAGCATCTTCCCTGCATATATATGACCAGCGGAGACCTTTTCAACTTTATCTGGATACTCTACAGTTCTTCCTAGTTGATCGACAATAACATTCTTATCGGTTCCCGAACTGCTGCGGTCATTACTACAGGATGTCAGCAGCGTTAAAATAAGAACCATGGCCAGCATACACAACAAAGGTTTTAGTAACTTCTTCTTCATTTCTATTCTCCCTTTCTCAGAAAATAAAAAGCCGAACGTTAATCTTTCCCCTGTTTCCACAGGAGATAACCCAAAAAGGGTGCGCCAATAAATGAAGTAATGATCCCTATAGGTATTTCACCACCGCTGATTGTTCTTGCCAGGGTATCCATCAAAATAATGAAGACAGCCCCTAAAATTGCTGCAAAGGGAAGCAAGTGATTATGGCCCGGCCCAATTATTAATCGAGCCATATGAGGCACCACTAATCCTACCCACCCAATGGTTCCACAGGTGGCAACAGAAGAAGCAACTATTAAGGTAGCTATAGCAATATAGATAAGCCTCATTTTATTGACTTTTACCCCTAGAGACAACGCTTCTTCATCACCTAAGGCCATAATATCCAGTTTCCATCTCAGCAGATACAAAATTAATATTCCAATCAAAACCACCGGTACTGTCATAGCAACATCTTTCCAGGCGATTGTGCTAAAACCTCCCATGGTCCAGAAGACTAAAGCCGGTAGTTCTTCATAAGGGTCTGCAACATATTTAAGAAAGGATAATCCTGCAGTAAATAAGGCGGAGACTATAACTCCTGCGAGAACAAGCACGGTAATGGTATCTGTTCGGCAGTGCCTGGCTAATTGATAGGCTAATACCACAGCTACCAGGCCAAAACCAAAAGCAGATATTTGGATTGCAAATGCCGAATTTCCTACAAGAAGGATAGCCATGCCGGCACCAAAACTGGCACCGGCTGACACTCCGAGTATATCTGGTGATACAAGAGGGTTTCTAAATAAACCCTGAAAAACTGTTCCCGAAACTGCCAAAGCAGATCCAACAAAAAGAGCCATCAAAAGTCTGGGCAGCCTCACTGACCAAAAAACAATATCATCTGAAGTTAGATGGTCTGGGATGGATTGGTCAGTTATTTTTAATTTAATCACTTCCAAAATATTAAACCAACCCAGCCCATACCTTCCAACGGTCAAGGAAAACAAAAATGCAGCCAATAATAATATTATTACAAGCAAAAACAGTTTCTGTTCTGATGTTTTAGTCATCTTAACCCCAACAAGTTTTTTCAATACTAACAATCCTTATGTTTATTGACATTTGTCAGTGTTCTTAGGATTTTTCTACATACTCCCTACTTGTAAGGCTTCCACCCAATTCAGTAAATGTTTTGCCGTAAAAGGTTTCAAAATAGTTGTCCGCTTCATCAATCATATCCAGGTCTGGGAAGAGATCAGGTTGCAGCTTTTGTGCAGTCCATAGAATACCCACAGCAGCCTCTGGTGAAGGATAATCCCAAGGGCTCAGGTTTGAAGGAAACCAGAAGACCTGCTTATTCTTCACTGCATTAATACCCTGATAACGGCTGTCAGTTAATACATCCTCTGGGGTAATATTTGTTGTGTACTGTACAATTACAATAACATCAGGATTCCACTCAATCAGCTGTTCCGGAGAAATATCAACCCAGCCACCTGTCAGTTCACCTGCAGCGTTTTTGCCTCCTGCCAGCGTGATCAGGTCATTTTGGTACATATCCTGTGAACAAGTAGAAAGTAGCCCCATAGGACCTGCTAAATAGACTGTAGGCTTATCCCCATCACTTAGAGAAGCTGTTTTTTCTTCAACCTCTTTGATGACATTATCATAGTATTTGACATATTCTTCAGCCTGCTCTTCTTGTCCCAAGGCTTTTCCTAATTGCTGCACAGTATCTTTAAGCTGATCTAAATCTTCAGCCACCACTCCGAAAACATTGAGCCCTTTTTCCTCCAGTGTCTCAACCAATTGTTGATTACGTCCTGGTACTAAAATAATGTCAGGATTTAAAGCAATTCCTTCTTCCACATTGAACTCTGCGGGACTTCCTGGTGTGGCCATATTCGGAATATCAGGATCAAGACTAATTAAAAATTTATTTGTTAATGAAGGAGAATCTATACCTACCAAACGATCCTGTGCACCAAGTGTAAACACCATCTGAGTAGCAATACCATAACTAGTTAATATTCTTTCCGGTGTTTTCTCAAGGGTTATTTCCCTTCCTAAACCGTCAACAACAGTAATTTTCTCTGGCTCATCACCAGATGCTGATGTTTCTGTATTATTTGAACATCCGGTACACATTAATGAAAAACAGAGTACTATGGCTAACATTAATACAATGAACTTATTGTACTTTTTCATGAATCAAACTCCTTTCTTGATATGCGTTATTTTCCTGCCAACACTCCGGAATAATTACTTTTTTCCCCCGCTGTGTCACCTCCACATTCACATTCAGTTCGTAAATATTACTCAAATTTTCATCGATAAGCACCTGATCTGTTTTTCCTATGCCTGCTATACGACCGTTTTTCAGCAGAACTACTTCATCGCAGTTATATAAAGCCAGGTTTGGATCATGCAGAGTCATGATCGTTGTAATTCCCCTCTCTACCGTGACACTTTTGACGAGCTCAATGATTTTGACCTGGTTTTTCAGATCAAGATGGCTGGTCGGCTCATCTAACAACATGATCTGTGTATTCTGAAAGATTGCCCTAGCAAGAAGCACCAACTGCCGTTCCCCCCCACTGATCTCATTGAAATGGCGTTCTGCTAGGTGACCGACTCCTAAATCCTTGAGAAGTTTGATCGCATCGACACGGTCTGACGGAGAGGGCGCCTGCCATATCTCAAATGTGGGAGACCTGCCCATTACCACCATATCTGCAACTTTAAAAGCAAAAACTGAATTTGTTTGTTGGGGAACAACACTCATTTTTCTGGCTATTTCTTGTCTGTCCGATTGATCTAGAGGTACATTATTGACTTTTACACATCCTGTTGCAGGTTTATAAATCCCATTAATACACTTTAGTAATGTTGTTTTTCCTGATCCATTGGGCCCAAGCAAACCACAGATTAGGCCGCTGGATACAGAAAAAGAAACTTCATCTAATACACACCTAGTACCATAATAAAATGTCAGTTTTTCAACATTCAGAGCTTCCATTAAACTTCCCCCATAAAAAAATCGACCAGTGTGAAATGACAACTGATCGACTCTTTATAATTAAAATCGATATGGGTTATCCTTTTCACATTGGGAGGCATAACCGTTTCCAGTTATACCCTACCGGTCCTGCGCCATAACCTACAGGCAGTAGGTCACAAGACTCGGATAACGTTTTTTAGGTACAATAATTTGGTTAATATACACTGATTCAACAATCTTTTAACTTTTCCTGCATATAAGTTAATATTTTATGATTGGAGAAGCAAAGGGAAATCAAACAAACAGTTCACATTGGACAGGCTTTCTCTACGGCATCACGGATCTTCAGACAGGAATGCCCCTTTTTATCGGTATTATGGAGGATCCGGCATGCTGGGTGATGTGGCAAACGAAACGTCCCCATGCCACACCCATGTTGTATGCCCTTTCTCCTGATTGGACCCCTTAGGAAAAAATATCTAAAAGTATTTTACGAAGAGAGAAATTTTAGAACTTTTCGATCGCATCCAAGAACTTCTCGATTCCCTTCTCTTCCATGTGGAAGCCATGCTTATCCTCAGGATATGCGTTGCTGCGAACATCTTCTGCCCAATTAGAATATGCTTCAACTGCCCACGGGAAGAAATCAGCATAAGCCTTGACATGAGAAGCCGGATTGGGCATCATATTGAAGGTGTCGAGGTCAACCATCTCGGAGCCATCGGCGGCACCGCCTGCGGCGATAGAAATCACGGGCACACGCAGCTTCTTTGCAATGGCGTTGGTGACTTCGATCGGTGTCAACTCGATTGTCATAGCCATCATGCCGTTCTCCTGATACTCATAAGCCTTGCGGAAGACCTTCATGGCGTCCTCAGCGATCTTGCCCAGACGCTTGTAGCCGCCCTGTGCGGCGGTCTGCCAGCAGGACAACGCGCCCACATGACCGAAGACCACCAGATGGTTATCAGCCATGAACCTTAGGGTCTCGTTACTGACACCCATGGGGAGCAGGGAGTCGGCGCCGTTGTACATGTAGGATGAGCCATACTCCAGAGCCTTTTCTTTAGAGGCGAAAGTTGGGGTCTCCATGTAGAAGTTGATGTGGATATACTTCGCGAGATTACGAACGGTGCGGATCCACCAGGGTGCGAGATGGATATTCCAATCAATATCCATAGTGCCATCACCTGGAACGGTCAGGCGGCAAATATCGCAACCGGCCATCTCAGCGGCCGGAACAAAGACGGAAACATTGGCAGCCGAGAGGGCCAAGGTGTGTCCCCAGTGCGGTCTGACCAGATATCCGCATATCTCGCCTGTGGTCATTGCCGCTATATTAAAAGGAGAACAGATACTGATA
>DIQC01000049.1:31476-32037 GCA_002426495.1 Thermacetogenium sp. UBA5472 | reverse complement strand
TCCTCTAAATCGGTCGCTGCTCATAGTATACAAAGTGGAGGTGCATTACTGAAAAGGCGGGTAATTGGTGCTCTATAGCCCTAATAACAACCGGAATTTGGTCGTAAATGGGGGGATGGAAAAGGTTAAAATGGTTTTCGCATAGCCTGCCGTCCCTCCGTGTCACTCCGTGTCAAAAGAAACAAGCGGTGTGATCTAAGATCACACCGCTAATCAGTGAAAGTTTTCTACTACATCGCTGTGTAGCCGCCGTCTACAGGAATAATGGCACCGGTTACATAAGAAGATAGATCTGAAATCAGCCACACATTAGCCTCGGCAACTTCACTGGGCTGTGCAAAGCGTCCCAACATACTCAACTGTTTGGGATATTCCACCGGGTCCAATCCGAACTCTATGATGGCTCCCTGCAGCATAGGTGTATCAATAGCTCCCGGAGCAACTGAATTAACACGAATCCCCTGAGGCGAATAGTCATAAGCAGTAGACTTGGTCAGGCCGATAACACCATGTTTGGCAGTGTTATAAAGAGGAGTACCCGGCTGCGGGCGGATACCGCTG
>DIQC01000049.1:14916-31289 GCA_002426495.1 Thermacetogenium sp. UBA5472 | reverse complement strand
GCCCCAAAAATAAATTATTTATAGCACAGAAAACCGTCATCAACAGGAATAGTTGAACCATTAACAGCATCGGCATCTTCGGAGAACAAGAAACGCACAACAGATGCCACCTTTTCCGGCTCAATTAACTTCTTGCGCATATGGAGACTACCTAAGTAATTTTTACTCTCTTCATCCATTTCTAAAATCGGTGTGTTGATGAAACCGGGAGCCACTCCAACAACACGAATGTTGTGAGGGGCCAGTTCCAGAGCACCGGAACGAGACAGAGCAACGACAGCTGCTTTAGCAGCATTATAGTTGGAGCTGCCCACCGCCGACATGAAACCGTAAATTGAAGCGGTGTTAATAATGACCCCATTGGTTACGCCTAACTCTACCATTTTTCTAGCTGCGTAATACATACCGTAATAAACGCTTAACTGATCAACTTCAATAACTTTTTCAAATGAGGCGGGATCCATTTCTAAAAAAGGCTTGACCAGACCAATACCGGCATTATTGAATATCCCGGTAATTGTGCCATATTGCTCCACAGTGAAATTGACGAGAGCTTCCACTTCTTCTTTTTTCGATACATCTAATTTGAAAGTAACAGCTTTGCCACCTTTGGCATTGATCTTCTCGGCGACCTCTTTAGCTAAAGTATCATTAAAATCGGCGATAACCACTTTTACACCTTCATCTGCCAGTAAAAAAGCAGTCTCCTTGCCGATACCACTGGCCCCTCCAGTTATGGCAATAACTCTTTCCGCCATCTCAAAAACCCCCCTTTATTTAATTGAAACAAGTTTTTAGTTCAGAGGGTGATTCATTCATCACACTCTGTTGGCGGTAAGACTCCCGCCTATAAAGAGCGGGAGTCTTACCGCCAAGTTAGTCAAATGATTATCAGTAAAATGATTAATCCAAGCTCTTATTCTTCATAAGGAGTAACAACCCACTTGATGCAGTTGTCTTTCTTATTGCCGAAAATGTCATAGCCTTCGACAATATCGTTTAATGGCTTGGTATGGGTGGCTAGGAAGCGTAGGTTCAATTTGCCTTTATGAATTAGTTCGATGAGAGATCCCATATGATTAGCTGGAACCAAACCAGAGCCAACTGATAAATTCTTCATAAATAAATCTGCCATACTCAGTTCATAGGTTGGGGTACCAAAACCGATGACCTCTAATCTGCCACCTACTCGCATAGTCTTCATAGCTGAGTCAATAGTTGGTACCAGACCTATAGCTTCAATAGCACAATCCGCTCCACGCCCATTGGTCAACTCCATGACCTTAGTAGCGGCATCCTCTTTACCGGAATTAATAATAATGTCACAGACACCATTTTTCTTAGCTGTTTCTAAGCGATTTTGGTCAAGGTCCACCGCGATGATCTGAGCAGGACTCCACAGTCTGGCAGAGGCCATTGCACACATGCCAACAGGTCCGCTTCCCCAAACAACCACTGTATCCCCATGCTGAATATTACATTTCTCTGCTCCAAAATAGCCAGTTGATAAAATATCGCCGACAAACAACACATCCAAATCATCTAATCCTTCTGGAATCTTATACATACCAGTCTCAGCCAGAGGAACTCGAATATATTCGGCCTGACAACCATTGATGTAATTGCCAAACAGCATAGAATTTGACCAGCCTTCAGTGCCCCTGCCTACCTCACAGTATTGGGGTTGGTCATTCAGGCAGTAAAAGCATTTGCCGCAGTGGACAATACAGGAAACAGCAACCCTGTCCCCAACCTTGAAATCTCCGCCAATCGAAGACCCCAGCTCAACGATCTCGCCACAAAACTCATGGCCAACAACTGTTCCGGGTTGAACCGAAGGAATATAGCCATGAATAATGTGGATATCAGAACCGCAAATTGTGGAAGTCGTTACTTTTAATATTGCATCAGTGGGTTGTTTGATCTGAGGTACAGGAATGTCATCAAGACTAATTTGACTTGGTCCATGATAAACGAGAGCCTTCATAGTTTTTTGATCCATACACACATCTACCTCTCTCTTTAAAATATTGGGTCATGTAGGCCCAATATTGATAATAAGCAAAAGGCATGCCAATTAATGAGGGTTATTGATGAGGTAGTGTTTGCAAGGTTTCTTTCGATGCCTCGGCATAATATCTGGATCTGAAAATGGAGCATAATGCAACATGTAGCAGTAGCTATGACGCATTGTGCTCCATACTTATCTAAGCATTTCCACTTCATCTGCTAGTGGTATAAGGCGAAACTGCCATCCACCTGAGTTATAGTTAAACCAGACTTTCTCCCTTTTGCTGTTCTTATTGATATGCCATACTTTTTCAATTTACGGTAGATGGTACTGCGAGCAACTCCCAGCCTTTCAGCTGTTTGCTTGACGTTCCCGTTGGTCTCGGCTAATACTTCCATGATCATTACCCTTTCATTCTGCTTTATCAAAGTAAGATCAGGGCTCAGCTGCACTTCATTTTGAAGAAGGCAATTGGGCAGTTCGCGGGAAGTTATTGTTTGACTATCACAAACACAGACTGCCCTGTCTAATACATTTTCCAGTTCACGAATGTTTCCTGGCCAATGGTATGCTTTTAGTAAATACATGGCATCTTCGCCAATGGAAAGATCAGTTTTACCAGTTTGCCTCTTTAAACGCTCCAATATATCATCTATCAGCAGTCCCAGGTCTTCAGTACGTTCGATCAGAGATGGCATACGAATTGAAATGACATTTAACCTGAAATAGAGGTCTCGACGGAATTTTTTATTGAGGACCTCCTCCTCCAGATTTTTGTTGGTGGCCGCAATAACTCGTATATCAATTTGCTTGGGTTTATTCCCGCCAATGCGGGTGATACACTTCTCCTGAATGACCCGCAGCAGGGCTACTTGAACATCTAAAGGCATCTCCCCGATTTCATCCAAATAAATTGTTCCTCCATCTGCAAGCTCAAATTTGCCAGGGTTTCCTTCTTTCTTAGAGCCTGTAAATGCCCCTCCTTCAAAACCAAACAATTCGCTTTCTACCAGACCCTGCGGTAATGCTCCGCAATTAATAGCAATAAAGGGCCCCTGGGAGCGGTCACTGGCCTCATGGATTGCCCTGGCCATAAGATCCTTCCCTATTCCACTCTCTCCGGTAAGTAGAACATGCAAATTATTTGATGCTGCCAATTTGCCTTGATGAATCACTTGTTGGAATATTATTGATTTTCCTATCATGTGTTCAAAACTATATCTGCCTTTAAACCCTGTCACTTTGTTGACCGGGGCATGTGCTTTTTTCGCTGGCTTAAAAGAGATGATGATGCTTTCCGGTATGCCCTGAGCATTTTTAGTCAATGCAGTCAAAATGAAACAGTTCTTACGCCTTTCAGGCAGACCCATATTGATTTCTAGATCATGCAACATTTTTTGAGAATGAAACAGTTCTTGTATCTCTATTCCTGATGGTATGATATTTTTCAAAGGTTTATGCAGGATCTCTTCTTTAGATGTTTGCAGCAGTTGGAGAGCCTTTTGATTTACATGAGAGATATTACCTGTCGGTTCTACTATTAATACTCCATCTGAAATGATTTCCAAAATTTCTGACTGCTGTCTGATTATTTTCTGATTATCTGCCGCCACTTGGTTAATTCTTAGTTGCTTTTCAATAGCATCAGCCACACCGATTACCATACCGAGAGTATGAGCATGAACACTCTCAGATGTTCCTGAAACATTCAAACAACCGAGTAGTTTACCATCCGGGGCAAAAATGGGTGCCCCTGAACAGTACCACAAATGGTTGAACTGACAATAATGCTCTTCGGCCCATATTTGTATCGGTTGTTTAAGCAAAAGACAAGTTCCTACCGCATTGGTGCCAACGGTTTTTTCACGCCAATCAGTACCTAATTCGGGAGCAGAAGCAGACCCGGAAGACCCCATCGCCAAGATAATTATTCCTTCAGCATCGGAAAGAACAACCATCCCTTCGCCATTTAGAATTTTCTCATATAAGTATTTCAAGAAATCATGGGCAACTGTTAATAAATGAGCATTGTTATCTAGCCTTTTTTTGATATTCAGAGCAGAGACTTGTTTAATTGTCTGCTGATAGGGATCTACATAACCCTTGCAGCGCTTCCATGAATCCAGAACTACTTCCCGAACATCACCTGTTTCCACAGGCTTACCACATTGAAAATTACGCCAGGCACTTCTGATTTTGCGTCGGGCGTCCTTTTCATACACTATTATCCCCCTCTTTGTCATTGCATTTTACTTGACAGACCCATAACCATAAATCATGTGCATACACAAAGCCCCTCTTATTAATTATTAAATATTTGTTAGCGTTTTCCTTCCTGCTCCCTCAACCGATATGATAAAAAGGATCCGTCAATCCTTCTGTGTATTCTCCCCATACTTTCCGATCACCGCTCTGATAGCAAGGTAGCTCACTTTATCAGGCAGTGCATCTTTGATCGGCCTTAATTTATTGGTGCCAAGGGTTTTGACCTTTTCCAGTATTAGCTCCTCATACTCTTGGGGAATCAGGGCATCCCAGTCTAGTTCATATCCTTCCATACCGCTGCGTATGATATGATCCTGTACTGTTGTCAGTGTCAGGCTGCGTTTTTGGGCAATCTCTGCGCAGGTATCTCCCTCCTGGTACATCATGTAGGAAGTGATATAGCTAGGTGTGCGCTTTGCAGTCGGCGATTTTGCCGGAGGTTCTGTCTGTGAGCTGCCGGAAGGTGCGGCAGGCGGAACAGGGGCAGAAGATATAGTGGGTGGATTAGGTGCAATGTGTTGTGGACTGCCGGTTTCCTTTAGATGTTTCCGGATCACTTCTAGGAACAAGTAGCCGTAGCGAGCGAACTTAGTCTCACCCATCCCTTTGATGGCCAGCATTAATACCTGATCTGTTGGGCAAATCTCAGCCATTTCACGCAGTGTGAAATCGTGAAAGATGACATATGGTGGGATGTTTTCCTGTTGTGAAATCCCTTTACGCAGTGTACGCAGTTTTTCAAACAGCTGGCTGTCCGGGGCAGCGGTCTCTTTTTTGATGCGCACCTTTCTATATACTTTCTCCTGGCTCTTGAGGGCAGGGACTGCTTTGCGAGTGAGCTTGACCACGGGAAATTGTCCGCCCTGCAAAGTAATGTACTGTTCTGCCAAGAGATAGTTGATCAGATCGGTTATCTCTTTTGTTTTCATATTGCTTAACAAGCCGTAGGTGGACAGTTTGTCAAACCCGTAGCTGAGTACTTTTTGACTTTGGGAACCCTTCAAAACATCTGCTATCAGTGAGATGCCGAATCTTTCTTTCATGCGAATCACACACGAGAGGATTTTTTGTGCTTCAATGGTGATCTCTTGGAGTTCGTACTCATCATTACAGGTTCCGCATTTTCCGCACTCCTCGGTGGTCTCTTCCCCGAAATAATGCAGGATATAGTTGCGCAGGCAGTGCGGTGTATAACAATAACCGATCATGGCACGCAGTTTTTTGTACTCCCCTTCCTTCCTGGCCGGCTCCTGGGTTGACTGTTCGATTAAAAATCTTTGAATAAAGGTGTCCTGTGGTGAAAAAAGCAGGATACAGTTACTGGGATCTCCATCCCGGCCAGCCCTGCCGGCCTCCTGGTAATAGGCTTCCATATTTTTCGGCATATTGTAATGAATGACATAGCGGACATTTGATTTGTCGATTCCCATGCCAAAGGCGTTGGTTGCCACTATGATTTTCAGATCATCGTACAAGAATTTTTCTTGATTCGCTGAGCGTTCCTGATCAGATAGTCCCGCATGATATCTTCCTACTGCGTATCCCTTTCTGCCTAGCATCTCGTAGAGGTTGTCGGCTTCTTTTCTGGTGGCAGTGTAAATAATGCCTGCTTCCTCTTGGTGATTCTGAAGAAAGCTCAATAAGAAATCCCGTTTATTCTCACCGCGGACCACTGAAAAGAAGAGGTTTTCTCGGTCAAAACCGGCTATGTAAACATTGGAATTTTGCAAGCGCAATAACTGGATAATATCTTGAGTGACTTCAGGTGTGGCGGTTGCCGTAAAAGCAGTGACCACCGGCCTTTTAGGTAATGTCTCTAAAAAAGGCATAATGTCACGATAGCTTGGCCGAAAGTCATGTCCCCACTGGGAGATACAATGGGCTTCATCGATAGCCACCAGTGAAATGGGGAGGGATGTCAACTGTGCTGAGAACTGTCCTGCCATCAGGCGTTCCGGGGCGATATAAAGAAGTTTGTACTTGCCCTGTTGGGTTTCCCGGAAGCGTTGCGCTGCTTCATGATAATCGATAGAGCTGTTGATAAACGTAGCGGGCATTCCCAATCCTTGGAGTGTATCCACCTGGTCCTTCATCAATGAGATTAAAGGGGAGATGACGATAGTGGTCCCCTCCAGCAGTAAAGCCGGAATCTGATAGCAAATAGATTTCCCCCCGCCTGTAGGCATAATGCAGATGGTGTCCTGCCCTTGTAACACATTGGCTATGATCTTTTCCTGTCCTTTTCTGAAGGAGGGGTAACCGAAATGCTTTTTCAAGATCAGTTTTGCGTTTTTAAGTAAGTGAGTATAGGTGGTATTGCTCATTATTGTTTCATCCTTATATTCATTTAACTGCTTACGTTCCAGTATACGTTAACCGCAATTGTTTTTCCTGCTTTTTTCCCAGAAGGGGACGTTCCTTAAATGTCACATTTCGCCGCTAGTGGCAAAAAAGGAATGTCCCCTTTTGTCCTTATCACCCAAAAAATCTCCACAAATCCTGCAAGCAATACATAAATCCAAGCCATAAATTGCATCCTCTCTGTCAAAAATTGCTCAAAAATAAAAAGGAAACAAAAAGAACATCCCCTTTGTTTCCTTGCTGGTGCGCCATCTGGGAGTCGAACCCGGAACCTTCTGATTAAGAGTCAGCTGCTCTGCCAATTGAGCTAATGGCGCATTTAATATATTCACTTATCACTTATTAATAACGAATGGCTGGGGCGGAAGGATTCGAACCTTCGCGTGCGGGAGCCAAAGTCCCGTGCCTTACCGCTTGGCGACGCCCCACTGTGAAACTATGGGGTGAGTGATGGGACTTGAACCCACGACCCCCAGGGCCACAACCTGGTGCTCTAGCCTGCTGAGCTACACCCACCATCTAAAGTAAATCAGCATTTAATATTCTAAACGCTATTGAGCCGCTTGTCAAGTATAATGAATTCATTTCCGTTCATTCCTACACCCTTATAGTTGCCATAGCACAAAAGGAATATGTTTAACTTCACTGAATTAAAAATATTTCACTCATCCATATTTGTCAACAATATTTTATTGAAAATATCTTGCTATACAGTTGAATTTATTTCTTGTAATATAGGGTAGGCGCTGGATTTGAGAGGGCATTGATGCATATGGTCACAGTGTTGGTTGTCGCCTGCCCCTGCGCATTAGGATTGGCTACGCCGACAGCGATTATGGTGGGAACAGGGGTCGGCAATGTCGATAATTTCCAGGCTATCCCTGGGCAGGGAATCCGATTCGGTTTGTCGGATGAAACCTGGCAGATCGGCAATGAAACATTGGCCGCTTCATTTGCTATCGATCTGTCTACACTGCTCCCGCAGAAAAGCAGCTGGGAAGAAGAAGGCAAAACGGTAATCATCGCCATGCAGGGCAATAATTTGGCCGGTCTGGCAGCTGTGGCAGAGCAGTTTTGTTTTCAGGGTAGTTATAGTTATGGAAAGATCTGACCAGCATGAGTAAACAAAATCTAGTAAATACAGGAACTCTGCAACAAGGGTTTCTGAAAGGAGGTTATCATGGAAAAGCTAATGCTGAAGGTTGAAGGCATGCAATGCGGGCATTGTAAGAACGCAGTGGAAAAGGCGGTTAACCAACTGAACGGCGTTTTAGAGGCAAGCGCCGATGTAGAACAAGGCGCGCTTACGGTATCCTTCGATCCGGAAAAGGTCGGAGAATTACAAATCAAAAACGCGGTTGAGACAGCTGGTTATAAGGTAAAATAATGCCATGAGAGAGGCGGTCATGGCAAAGAGGGGAGCCTGGCCCCTGGGCTTGATAAGGATCCCCTCTTTTTTTCCTCACGGATCCCCCATCCTGGGTCACTTCTGTTTAATAATCAACTGTTTTTTTGAATTGTGGAGTAAGAAGATACCAACTTATCCCCACTGTACCAGGGCTGATATGTGAACCGATAACAGGTCCAACACCTGAGAATTCCGGATGCAAATCAGGATACAGGAGAGGGGAATAAGCATACAACATTTTTACACAAAATAAACAACTGGTTGGCGCTTCTGACGAAGACACCAACCAGTAATAAATCGGCATAGCCGCTTTCAACGAATTCTCGCGTCCCAATTAAACCCAGTTTTCACACCAGATTTGTTCCTACTGAAAAAGCTTTAATATTAACATCCCGGTAGGCAGGCTTGACCTCCTCTGCAACAACAGCAGACCAATCCACCAGATCTGCTAGGCCAGCCAGTTTGACCATGGCGCCCAATAGCACCACATTCATCACCCTCAGATTCCCCAGTTTCTCTGCCTCTTTGTCAGCATCGATACTATATAGAGAAACAGGATATTTCGCTAGCTGCTCCTTGATATCTGTCGGGTACTCAACAGCCCCTGTCAGGATAGGCAAAGAAGGAATCTCCCTCTCATTCATCAGCAAAGTGCCATTTTTCTTCAGGAAATGCACATAGCGCAAGGCCTCTAACTTCTCCAGTGTGATGAGTAGATCTACCGCTCCCGCTCCTATTATGGGAGAATAGACCTTCTCTCCAAATGAAAGTTGGGTAACCACGCTTCCTCCCCGCTGTGCCATACCGTGTACCTCAGAGCTTTTTACATCATAACCTGCCTTGATCAAACCATTGGAGAGGATGCGGGATACCAACAGGATCCCCTGGCCTCCGACTCCGGCAATCATAATCCGTTTTGTTCCCTGTGCCATTACTCGGACACCTCCTGACCCTTTAGTTTGATGGCATCATGTTTGCAAACCTGCTCACACAGACCACATCCGGCGCAGCTTAAGTCATCGATCATCGGGTAGCCCTCACCGCCCAGAAAAATTGCCGGACAGCCCAACCGGAGACAGGTTTTGCACTTATTACAGGCCTCTGTATCAACCTGTGGGGATTCTTCCTTCGGAACGCCCTTGAGCAGGCGACATGGTGATTTAATGATAATGGCTACCCGCTCCTCGGTATCCCTGGCCTCACGAATGGCCTCTTTGATCCCCTGCAGGTCATAGGCATTGATCTCCACAACCCGGTCATAGCCAACAGCCTTAAAGATACGGGCAGGTTCCTGCATAAAGGTATCTTCACCGCTCAGAGTCTGCCCTGTGCCGGGGTTCTGCTGGTGGCCAGTCATGGCGGTGATCCTGTTATCCAGCACAACAGGAACTATATTTCTCTTATTGTAAATTGAATCGATTGCTCCGGTGATTCCAGAATGATAAAAAGTAGAGTCACCCACAACCCCGAAAATCTTTTTGCCCTCAGGCGGATTAATGCTCATACCCAAGGCGATGGAATAGCCGCCCCCCATACAGGCAGAGACATCGATTCCATCAAGGGGTGGCGCTGCTCCCAATGTATAGCAGCCGATATCCCCAACAACAGTAACCTTCTGCTTCCTTGCCAAATAGAAAAAGGCGCGGTGCGGACACCCGGCACAAAGAATAGGCGGCCTGGCCGGAACACCGGGAACCGGTTCTTCTAATGCTGGATCCAATCCTTCCCCGGATTTAAGTCCGGCCTTCGCCAGAGATGCGGCAACAGTCTGCTGATTTAATTCAAAGAAGGGTGAGATAAACTTCTTCCCCTCGCATTCTATTCCCATGGCCCGGATATGAAACTCCAGATAGGGATCCAGCTCTTCCACAACATAGAGCTTCTTGACCTTGCTGGCAAATTCTCTGATAATCTGCTGATCTAAGGGGTAAACAAGCCCCAATTTCAAAACTGAATAGCGATCCCCAAAAGCCTCTTTCACATAGTTGTAGGATGCACCGGAGGTGATGATCCCCACATCTTTGTCGGTGATCTCCATTACATTGACAGCCCTGACCTCCGCATCTTCACTCAACTTGGCCAGGTTTTCTTCCAGCACTATTCTGCGCTTCCTAGCGTTAGCAGGCAGTGTAACGAACTTGGAAATATTGCGCTCATAAGCACACTCTCGCCTGTCGTAAGCCTTGTCCGGATCGACCTCCACAATGCTCCGGGAGTGACAGACTCGGGTCACCATGCGCAGGAAAAATGGCACTTCATAGCGCTCACTCAATTCAAAGGCCAATGCCGCAAAATCCAAGCATTCCTGGCTGTTTGACGGCTCCAGCATCGGCACTTTGGCATGCAGGGCATACCATCTGTTATCCTGTTCATTTTGAGAGCTGTGCATCCCCGGGTCATCTGCTGTAACAATGACCAACCCTCCATTGACGCCCATATAAGTGAACGTAAACAGGGGATCAGCGGCAACATTTACACCCACATGCTTCATCGTTACTATACTGCGCAGTCCGGTGACACAAGCTCCATAAGCTTGTTCCAGAGCAACCTTCTCATTGATCGCCCAGGCACACTGAGGACCTTCCTTCTTCTGTAAAACCTCGATAATCTCTGTGCTCGGCGTGCCAGGGTATCCGATCCCTAGGCCAACACCTGCCTCAAAGGCTCCTTGAGCCACAGCTTCATTTCCTGATAAAAAAACCTTCGGCAATCTTCTTCCCCTCCCTCTGATGGATAGAAATATCTTACTATAGATTATATCCTTTGTAGTTTGTTTTTTTATGGCTCATCTGATTCAGTTCCATTAAGATGAATTATGTCGAAAAACTGCTGTATTTACCGGCTGCCCTCTCCTAACTTTAACCTCTAGTTCAAGGATATCATTTATACATTCTTCTATACATTCTTCAGTTAGGGGAAATAATCCTTTGTAAATACATGAGCTTAACCTGAAAGCAATATTTACCTGAGGCCTCCACTTGAATACTGTCACAATCAGCTATTGGGACCACCAGCGAAACCGTCTACGTGATTGTTTGGTTTGACTTTGTACCTGGACCCATCGCGAGAACCGTCCCCATGATTGGGACTATTTGACTCTCTGATCAAAGACACGCCTTGTCTTTTTTTCGCTGCGGGGTAAGCCACCCTGGGGTACAATTTCGATATCAGCAAGAATGCCGATCACCCGCTTGATATTTTGCCTACAGGTAGCCGCGGTCTGCTCGGGGGCAACATCCGGTTCCCCTTCCACCCGCAGCAGTATGCAGTCTTTTCCCTCTTGTCTGGTCAGGACTACCTGATACTCACTGCTGGCTCCGGGAGTATTCATTAAGGCTGAATCAATCTGTCCGGGAAAAACCAACACACCCTTAACCTTAAACGCCTCATCACTGCGCCCTAAAATGCGGTCAGTCATCGGATATGGGCTGCCGCAGGAGCAAGCCTCTGGCAGCAGTCGCGTAATATCCCGGGTGCGGTAGCGAAGCAGAGGCAACCCTTCCTTAGTCAGGGTGGAGATGACAAGTTCCCCTTCTTCACCGGGAGGGAGCACCTCTCCTGTATCAGGATCAATGATTTCAAAATAAAAATAGTCGCTCCAATAGTGGATACCGCAGTGGTCATGGCAGTCTATGCCGATGCCAGGGCCGTAAATCTCAGTCAAGCCATAGATATCAAAGATCTCCAGATTCAAAATTGAGGCAATGCGCTGCCTCATCTTTTCTCCCCAGCGTTCAGAGCCAAAAATGCCTACACGCAGGGAAACCTGGTCCCTCAAGTCACGCTTGGCTATTTCCTCTGCCAGGTAAAGGCCATAGGAAGCAGTCCCTGTAATGACCGTGGTTTTTAAATCCAGCATCATAGCCAACTGTTTTTCAGTGTTCCCGGGGCCCATAGGGATGGCCATTGCGCCCACATCTTCTACCCCACTTTGGAAACCGATCCCTGCAGTCCAGAGGCCATAACCAGGTGTGATCTGAACGCGATCCCTATTTGTTACCCCAGCAAATCTCAAGCAGCGAGCCATCATATCTGTAAAGGCATCTACATCATTTTTGGTATAAGGAATAATAGTCGGCTTGCCGGTGGTTCCGGAGGATGAATGGATGCGAACGATCTCCTCTTCTTCGGCTGCGCTCATATAGTCGAGAGGGTATTCCCGCAACTCCTGCTTTACAGTAAAGGGAATATGGGAAAAATCTGTGAAGTTTTGAATGTATTCAGGTTTGGTGCCTGCACTATCAAGTTTGTCTCGATAAAAGCGGCTCCGTTCATAAACACGCCTGATCAAACGCTGTAAGGCAGGAAACTGGGATTCTCGCAGTTCTTGAACATCAATCTGGGAATACTCGGGTATAGATTTCGCCATTTCCAGCGACCTATTTAAACCAGGCCGCCCACCTCCTCTCCAAATTTAACAAAAATAAAACCAGGCGTGCAAAGCCTGGTTGTTCTCATAATTATAGCTTTGCTCAGCTCAAACTCTACTCTACTTTTCTCAACTCATCTCTAACTGAAGTATTCAATTTTCTTTTTTATACCACAATTATCTGCATTCAGTCAATGGATTTTGTTCCCATTTAAAAAAAATATTACATCCACACTGATGTTTTTAACCATTGAAAGCTGCGCAATAGATGAAGGGCCGGGAGTAGCATCTGGCAATCATGCGACAAGCACTTGTATTTTGCTTATTTACAGGATTTTTTTCCCAAACAAGAACTATAACTCAGGGTTATCATGATGTGGGGATTGTATATCACCAAATAAGAGAAAAGGTTTTTTTGCAGAAATGTTGAATTATAAATAAAAAGAAAAGAATGGAGGTAACACCTGTTATGGCAAAACTTACCTTTAGGGGAGGAGCCGGCACTGTTACCGGATCATGCTATTTATTAGAAAGTGATAATCTGCATATGCTTGTGGATTGCGGCATGTTCCAGGGAAACAAAGAACTGCGTACACTCAACCACCGCACCCCGCTGATACCACTTCATGATATTGACTACATTCTCCTCACCCACGCTCATATCGACCATTCCGGACTGATTCCGCGCTTTTACAAGAACGGTTTTCGCGGCAAGGTATTGGCCACAAGAGCTACTGTGGAACTCTGCGAGATTATGCTGCCGGACAGCGGCTATATCCAGGAACAAGAAGCAGAATGGAGAAACCGTAAAGCCGAACGCCGGGGTGAAAAACCCATCCCACCCCTTTACACAGTAGAGGATGCCACTAACTGCCTACAGTGCTTTCAGACGGTCTCCTATGGAGAAGATATTCAACTTGATGAACAGGTAAGGGTCCGCTTTCTTGATGCTGGGCATATTTTAGGCTCTGCCATCATCGAGGTCTGGATTAAGGAGGGTGACCAAGAAATTAAAACGGTTTTCAGCGGTGACCTGGGCAACCCCGGCAATGACATTGTCCGCAACCCATTCCAGGTAACCGCAGCGGATTACCTGCTCATTGAGTCTACATACGGAAACCGCCTCCATGAATCAATAATAGATCAGTCATCACGGATTAAGGAAATTGTTATGGACACTATTTCTAATGGGGGGAATGTAATCATCCCCGCTTTCGCAGTGGGGAGGACACAACAGATCCTCTATGTCCTCAACGAAATGGTGGAAAATGGCGAACTCCCCCAGATACCAGTGTTCATAGACAGCCCCCTGGCAGTATCAGCAACTAAAATTTTCAGAGACTGTCGGGAATGCTATAACCAGGAAGCACTTTGGCTATTGAGGAAAGGGGATGACCCCTTCTACTTCCCGGGTCTTAAATATGTGCGCAGTGTCGATGAGTCCAGGGCCTTGAACAAATTAAAGGGTGGTGCAGTTATTATTTCTGCTAGTGGAATGTGCAATGCAGGCAGGATCAAACATCACCTCAAGCATAACTTGTGGCGCCCGGAGTCTGCAGTGATCTTTATCGGTTTCCAGGCAGAGGGCACCCTGGGACGTCGCCTATTAGATGGGACAAAAAAGGTTAAGATCATGGGCGAAATGATCAATGTCGCCGCCAAGATCTATTCCCTGCAGAGCTTTTCCGCCCATGCGGACCAGACAGGAATATTAAACTGGATCAGTTCTATTCCCCATAAACCACGGCGCATCTTTGTTGTTCACGGTGAGGCCACAGAATCCGCAGCACTTGCTGAGCTGATCACAAAAGAAACAGGCATCCCTACTAGCATTCCGAAATTTAGTGAGGAATACCTGATTAAATCAATTCAGCCTGAGTATGTGGGGCTCACAGAACCTCTGACTATGCGTTCATTAGAAAAACAGCAACAGCTAGTGGCAGCAATAAAACAGCTGGAACAAAAACTCCCTGGTTTAAAGAAGCTGCTTCTAGCAGAGGATTACGAAGATGAGGAGATCAACGAAATTAACGAGGCTCTTGAAGCTCTAGAAGAAAGAATCTCTGTATCCTAAGCAGCGCCCAGAAAGGAGATGCCTGGACCCTGGTACGCACGCTGCCAAGAACGGTTATTTCTATTCGTGCTTGGCAGCTCTTGGGCACCTGAGCGGAAACCTTTATGTTATATCATCTCCCACGGCGAGATTTAAAGCGTTTAGGGCGGCTATCTACTTTAGCGCTACGATTATAGTTATAGTGTTTGTTTTTAGACATGTTATTAGGCTTCTTTTTCATCCTATACGAACTATCTTCTGTCAGCTTGACCGGTACAGATTCAGGTTCCTTGGTAAGCATCTTCAAGGCAGCCGATAGCAGAGTGACTGAATCATTTTCCTCCAGCATTTCCTCGGCGAACCCTCTGTACTTTTCGGTTTCGGCTGATTTGGCTACTTGCACCAACTTCTCCATAATCAAATGCTGCTGCCCGGCAATTGCGTCAGCACTAGTGGGAACAGCTCTGCGCGGTATCTTCATCCTGATCAAAGATTCGATAACCCTCAAAAGATGCAATTCTCGAGATGTTACAAAGGTGATAGCCTGTCCGGAATGTCCGATGCGCCCTGTCCGTCCGATCCTGTGTACATAGCTTTCCGGATCTTGGGGAATGTCGAAGTTGTAAACATGGGTCACACCACTGATGTCCAATCCCCTAGCTGCCACATCAGTTGCCACCAACGTATCGATCGTCCCTTCCCGAAAATGGCGCATCACATAATCTCGCGTCGACTGAGTTAGATCGCCATGTATTCTTTCTGCAGAGTACCCCCGCTTTTTCAGGGCTTCGGCAATTTCATCAACCCGCCGTTTGGTACGCACAAAAACAATAGCCAATTCTGGTGACTGTATATCCAGTGAGCGGCAGAGCACATCGAACTTCTTGTTATCTGAGACTTCCATATAACATTGTTCGGTGCTGGGCACAGTCAATTCTTTAGACTTAACGCCGATTATTTCCGGCTCTTTCATAAACCGCTGGGTAACCTTCTGGAGTGATTTAGGCATTGTCGCAGAAAATAGCAGAGTCTGGCGCTCGGTAGGTGTCTCCTGTAAGATCTTCTCAATGTCTTCGATAAAACCCATATTAAGCATCTCATCAGCCTCATCCAGTACGACAACCTCAATGTGCTGCAGGCGAATCGTTCTGCGACGAATATGGTCTAATAAACGGCCTGGTGTTCCCACAATAATATGCGGCCTTTTCTTCAATGCCTTGATCTGGCGATCAATATTCTGCCCACCATAGATGGGAAGTGCTCTGATTCCCTTAAACTGTCCAATTTTATATAATTCCTCAGCTACCTGAATGGCCAATTCTCGGGTCGGAGTAACCACAAGACCCTGTATCTGTTCTTGATCAACCTCAAAACGCTCCACCATCGGGATACCAAAGGCCGCTGTCTTACCGGTTCCCGTCTGAGCCTGCCCGATCAGATCTTTACCCTCCAGAGCCACAGGAATTGCCTGCCCCTGGATAGGAGTCGTCTCCTCAAAACCCATTTCGTTAACTGCCTGCAGCACCCGGGAATTTAATCCTAGTTCTTGAAATGTTAACATATTTTCCTCCCTTAGGAAGTAGAGGGATGATTCCCTTGCTTCCTTAATATCCTATTACTAAAATAGTTATTACTGAGCATCCTCAAAACTTGCCGCCTAAACAGATTTTACCCAATTATGTTGACATATACAACAAAAGACCCGCACAGATAGCGGGTCTCGATTGCTTCTGGCGTCCCAGGAGGGATTCGAACCCCCGACCTACGGATTAGAAGTCCGTTGCTCTATCCAGCTGAGCTACTGGGACACAAGGGTATAAATAAAATGGAGCGGGTGATGGGGATCGAACCCACCCGACTGGCTTGGAAGGCCAGGGCTCTACCTCTGAGCTACACCCGCTTGTTT
>DIQC01000049.1:12889-14687 GCA_002426495.1 Thermacetogenium sp. UBA5472 | reverse complement strand
TGGTCGGGGTGGGGAGATTTGAACTCCCGACCTCTTGGTCCCAAACCAAGCGCGCTACCAAACTACGCTACACCCCGTATTTAAGCAAGAGTTAGTATAACATTTATTTGCTCTTCTTTCAACATTAATTAGGCAGAAATTATGCGAACTATTTTTCTATACCCTCACCCAGCAGATGGGTAAGGACATCCCGCATTGCCCTGATGGCCTGGGCGCGGTGACTGATGCGATTCTTTACCTGCGGACCCAATTCCGCAAATGTCCTCCCCAGCGAGGGTATCAAAAAGAGGGGGTCATAACCGAAGCCTTTGGTACCGCTCGGTTGAAAGGCGATTCTTCCTTCACAGACGCCTTCGCTGAAAAAGTCCTTCCCCCGAGGGGTAACTAAAGCAATGACACAGCGAAAGCACCCACCTCTCTGCTGCAAGGGAACTCCCTCTAAAGCTTGCAGCAGTTTATGATTATTTGCTTGATCATCATTTCCAGGCCCAGCATAACGTGATGAATAGACTCCCGGAGCTCCCTGAAGGTAGTCCACTTCCAATCCTGAATCATCAGCCAGAGCCATTAACCCTGTAGCCCCAGCTGCCGCCCTGGCCTTGATCAAGGCGTTTTCCTGAAATGTTTGGCCTGTCTCCTCTACCTCAGGAAGATGGCTGAAATTGTCATCTGCAAGAGAGAGGATTACCAAAGGTAAATCACTGAGCAGTTCACGATATTCCTCGATCTTCCCCGCATTCCTGCTGGCAATCAAAACTTTATTCATTCAAAGCACCCAGCATTCTCTTTTGGTGAGCAACCAGTTCCTGAATACCCTGTGCTGCCAAATCGATAAAACTATTGAGTTCCTCCCTGGTAAAAGGCATCCCTTCTGCAGTCCCCTGCACCTCAACAAAACGGCCACCTGCCGTCATCACCACATTCATATCCACCTCTGCCATAGAATCCTCAGCAAAACAAAGATCAAGCAGCAGTTGTTCCCCTACCTTGCCCACACTGACAGCTGCCAGATAATCACTCACTGGAAGACTACCCCACTTCTCCCTTTCTTTCAGTACGCGCAGAGCATCAACTAAAGCGATATAGGCTCCGGTGATAGCTGTTGTCCTTGTGCCACCATCAGCCTGAACCACATCACAGTCAATCCAAATAGTATGTTCGCCTATACTTTTCAGATCCACAACAGACCTTAAGGATCTCCCAATAAGCCGCTGAATCTCAGATGACCTGCCATTGATTCTGCCCCTGGTACTGTCTCTGGGAATACGCTTTTCGGTAGAACGGGGGAGCATGCTGTATTCAGCTGTCACCCACCCCTTTCCGGTCCCTTTCAAGAAAGGAGGCACCTTGTCCTCAATGCTGGCAGAGCATACCAGCTTGGTATCCCCCACCTCAATAAGCACAGAACCCTCAGCATATTTCAAATAATCACGCTGTATTGTCACCGGTCGTAATTCTTCTAGTTTTCTACCATTAGGGCGCATTACCATCATCTCCTGCTTCTTATTATGCCAAAATAACAAAAAACAACCAATTTGCCGCGACTCTTTTCTGACCATCTACTAAAAGCCTCAGACTCAAAAGAACAGGCTTGCTCTAGCTGCCGTCCCTGATCCCTTTTTCATAATGCTACTATAGGTGACAGGCACCTTCACCTTGATTATTCAAAGAAACCTGGTGTACTTTGAAGGGAAAGGAACCAAGAAACCCCTTACCTGCCGTATAAAATGAAGTAACCGAACCGCTGGCATAAAATTGGTGCTGTGGCGTTTTTCCGCCCTGCCCATCGCCCTGCCCA
>DIQC01000049.1:408-12759 GCA_002426495.1 Thermacetogenium sp. UBA5472 | reverse complement strand
GCCCTGCCCATCGCCCTGCCCATTAAGATCCATCATATCAGCTAAATTGCGGACAACCTCCTCAGCTGGGTCTACTAACTGAACAGCATCCCCCACAATAGACCTGATCACTGGAGCCAGAAAAGGGTAATGGGTACAGCCGAAAACCAGAGTATCGATATCTGCTTCCTGAAGCGGCTTTAGATAAGACCGAGCAATCTGATAAGTTTCTCGTCTTTCGTTTCTCCCATCCTCCACAAGGGGAACAAAAAGAGGACAGGCTTGACTAAAAACCTGCACATCCGCATCACTTGACTGGAAAGCACGTTGATAAGCACCACTATCGACTGTCGCCCTGGTGGCCAAAATGCCGACCCTTTTATTTATGGTTTTCTTTAAAGCACCACAAACTGCGGGTTCGATCATTCCTAAGACAGGAACCGGAGATTTTCCTTGTAGGTAAGAAAGGGAAACAGATGAGCTGGTATTACAAGCGGCAATAACAACTTTGACCCTATGACTCAGCAAAAAATCTACGATGTCTAATCCAAAATGAATTATTTGCTCTGGGCTGCATGCCCCATATGGCAAGTGAGCAGTGTCTCCAAAATAAACGATCTGCTCCTGTGAGAAATGCTCCCATAAGTGTTTAACTACTGTTAAGCCGCCCACACCAGAATCAAAAACTCCAATGGGCTGCGTCTTTTCCAATAGTGTTCATCTCCATTCCTTTTCTTTCCCACAGCAAAGGGTACCACTGTGTTGAAAGAAATTCTAATAGATTATATCATAAACAACACCTCAGCGGGATAAACCAATCCCGGAAATAGCTTTAACCAGCAATATTTATTATTAATTACCTGAAGTGAGATAAGTTGTGTATTTAAGCAATAAATGATTTATATGGGAATATATAGACCCCGAGTAATTTTTTCTATAGTTGTACAAGGCTGTCGTGAACAATATAATTATATAAAGGTAGATCTTTTTAATTATTCTCACTAACCTCTCACCAATATAAACTTCCACCAATATAAATCTTTACATTATATTACCCTATTCAGCACTCCAATTGTTTATCTCAAAACTATTGATCATCAACAAGTGTAGTATTTTTCCATAGGTGCATGACGATCATTACCCTTAGAGGGGGTGATAGATGGCATTTTGGCAGTCAATTATATTGGTATATAGAGAATAAGGAGGTGCTTTATCTTGTCCAAAAATAATGGTATTACAGAGGTAAGCCAGGTTGAAGCCACAGCTGATCCATCGGCCTTAGGGTTAGGGGCCTTCGCCTTAACCACCTTTGTACTCAGCGTTGGCAATGCCCAGCTGATACCAGATGAAGCAAAACCAGCCTTCCTGGGCCTGGCCTTTTTCTATGGCGGTCTGGCACAACTGCTAGCCGGTATGCAGGATTATAAGAAAAATAATGTTTTCGGGGCTACAGCTTTTTCTTCCTATGGAGCCTTCTGGCTCTCGTTGGCAACGCTCACACTTCTAGAGGCTATTGGTGTGATCAACTGGGGAGCACACGGCGGCATAGCGATCGGTGTCTTCCTGATTGGATTTACAGTTTTCAATACATATATGTGGATCGCCTCCTTCAGAACCAACGGAGCGGTCTGCGGTGTATTTACTACTTTGGAAATCACCTTTATTCTACTCGTTCTTGCTGAGTTCGGCATCATCTCCTCAGTCCCAGGCGGTATAATGGGTATCGTTACCGCTGCAGTCGCTTGGTATGCCTCAGCAGCAGGAGTTATTAACTCGACTTTTAAGCGCACAGTGCTACCTATCTGGCCTCTGGGATAATAAAGACAAGTGTGTAATGGTAGCCACCCGCCTAAAAAAAGAATCAGCGCTAATCAGCGCTTAGGAACTTTTCCGTAGGGATATTATATTAACCAGGGAAATTGTGTAAGGCAGACAGCAAATTAAGCTGTCTGCCTTTTACGTTTAGAATGGGATGCGGATTCAACTATTAAGGATTATTTCATTAGTGTTGGTTAAAATGGCAAGGAAATGATTTGCTTCACGTAAAACATGATCACCCAGAAGGGGTATAATTAGTGATCTGATCTCACAAGCCAGGACAAGCTCGGTAGCTGTGTCTTTGAAATCTCTAATTCCCCGAGTGGCCCTGATTTCATCTTTCAATAGTCCATGGGGTAAACACCCATTCATATCTTCTACATGTTTAAGGCGTGATTCCAATTTAAAGAACAGGCGGGCAAAATCATCTGCGGTTCTGATCAGACTGACCTCACTGGGATCCAGCAGATGGGCAATAAATAAGGAATGTTCGGCCATAATGCGGTCCCAGAATAGTTTTTCTTCAATGATCTCTGCGGTGGGATCCAGATTGATTCCCTTTTGCAGTCTTTCCAGATGGGTGACAAAGAAAATTGCTTCACGCCTGATATGCTCTATGAGCAGGGGAAAGTTCCAGGTAAATAGACGGCATTCAAGCATACCTTCAAGAATTTCTGTTTTAAATTCTATAAGGTCTTTAGTCTTACATATCACTTTTTCATTAAGATTAGCTACTTCATCCACTAGTTCTGGATCTCCTGCTCCTGGTTTTAATGCAGCTTCTCGACGAGTCAAATTAGTATCGAAGGGAACTCCAGTTAAGAATTCTGTCTTTTTCTCAGCCTGCAAAGTATTATCAGTTACTATTTCTCCCGATTTCAGCACAACCCGACTGGCATTACCATTGGCCAATCGTACAGCCTCCTCTAATAATTTCTCGAAAGTTTCACTGAACCGGCCAGCCCGCTCTGCCAGCTCTTGATCCCTGGAGATAAAGGCAGCCTGGAGAAAAAAGGAGTGTTCTTTCATAATGCGCAGGAAAAAGAGATTGAGATCCAGGGACTTTTGTACAAACTCCCCACGTTTTAATCTAAACATCAGCACCTCTCCTTTACAAAGTATTACAACCATAGATTATGCATTTACCCAACATTTGGTGATCCGGCTGGCATTATGTTCCTTCGCTACATTAATAAAAATGGCGTCTGCATTGCCATATTGACCATTAGACTGCGCCCATGCCTGGGCATACGCGAAAGAGAGGCGCTATCCCTGGCGGGACAACGCCTCGATATGGTTTTCCGTATCGGCTTGGATATGGTTTCACAATTGCCTTAGTCAATTAAATCTTGACAAAAGACAGATCACGCTGGAGAGGGACATCAACTGGAATATGCCCTGCAAATGTCTTGTTGATCTGCCCATCCACTAAAATTTGAACCTTTTGAACAGTAGAGAATTCGGTCAGGGTGTTGACAATAGCATAAACCGCCAGTGCCTCATCTTTGGGGGCATTCTCCGCAATCTGTGCGGCTTCCTTGTTCAGATCGACAACACAAGTTCCATCAGGCTTTATATTCAGCTCTCTCACCTCTGCACCCTCCGGAAGAGCGGACAAAAACTCCCCTTCTGCTTCCCCCTGTAAAAGTGCTTCCAGCGCTGTTTTTGCTATACCTGTTACCTTAGGAACATCCTGTGTCACCGGAACCAGGCAGCTGTTTTCCGCATCCTTGTAATAAAGAGTTACCTGCACTGTTTCTTGTTTCTCAGGGACAGCGGCTTCTTCACTTTCAAACTCCAGAATTCCGTCTTCAACAGCCGGTGTTGGGGTCTTTTTAGAGGATGAACCCAGTCTTTCGGTGAGACTGCACCCCCCCACCAAAAGAAATGCCGCAGTTAATACCATTAGAGCGATAACATTAAGGTATTTCCTGCGCCGCTCATTCTCCTGCACTTCCAAACGCTCAAAATCCCATGACATTTAATAACCCTCCTCCCTTTTTATGGTTTTACTTCCTTGATAACCCTATGCCGGAGGAGGGGAACTTATTCCATTATCCACAATAATTCCTATTGATGATTCCATTGCCTTTGGTTCAAAACATTTCGATCCAGTAGTCCAGGATCTCATACTCCCCTTGCTTTTCGAAAACCTTGACTACAGAATTCAATACCTGAAAAGTGTGTTTTCTCTCATTGGCCACACAGACAAAGGCCACTGTTGAGCGCTGCCAAATATCCTGGTTGTCTATCTCGGCTATAGAAACATTATGGTGGGCTTTAACCCTATCAATCAAACTCTTCAATATTCTTCTTTTATCCTTCAGGGAATGTGCCCCTCCAATATGAAGTTCAATTGTACACAGCCCGATGACCAATAAAAACACTTCCCACCTGGAAGATAGTATCTGCGTGTTACTGGGAACGGCAACTGTTGCCATAACTTACATCCAATTTAGCTAACATGCAGCAGGAACGGCTAATCACGCCTTTTGGCTTATATGTCCCGGCATCCCGGCGTCCCGATTTATGCAACAGGAACCGTCCCCAGTGCATACCAGTGCATATCTTCAAAACATATTCCACCGGTAGAGCGCATAAGCAGCCGCTCCGGCGATCCCAAAAGTCGTGCCCATAATACCCACAAAGGCAAGGGGTGAATTTTGAAAGGGAAGGCCCACATTCATCCCATATATGCTGGCAATGATTGTAGGTAGAGAGAGCACAATCGTCACCGAAGTAAGGAACTTCATGACACTGGCCATGTTATTGGAAATAAGCGCTGCATAGGCATCCATTGAGCCTGTTAAAATAGAACTGTATATAGAACTCATCTCAATAGCCTGCCTGTTTTCTGTTATAGCATCCTCTAAAAGCTCTTCATCCTCAGGATACATTTTGATCAACATCGATGCTGGGGCATCTTCGGCTTTCACCAACTGGGTACGGGTGAGCTTTTCCATGACGATCCCATTAGCCCGCAGTGATGTGGTAAAGTAGACCAGACTTTTCTGAATATCCAGCAGCCGAAGAAGTGCCTCGTTTTTCATGGTGTGAGAAAGATGACTTTGAAGTTCTGTGCTCCGGTCATCCAAGATGCGCAGATAGTTCAAATAGAGTGTCGCTGTCTTGATCAGAATCAAAAGAAGAAAACGTGTTTTCTTGAATGTAAACAACACAGGCATCTTCAGCATCTGTGAGAAAATCGGGTGGTCATCTAAGCAAACTGTAACCAGATAGTCCTTTGTCACGATAATTCCCAGAGGGATAGCGTCATAAAGCTCTGCTCCCTTTTTCCCTCTGGCCACAGGTACCTTAATAATAATAAGGATCTGCCCGGTTTCTATTTCAATACGCGGCCTTTCCTCATCATCAAGCGGATCTTTTAAAAAGTCCCGGGTGATTCCTGTCTTCTCGCTCACCATCTGTATATCTTCTTCAGTAGGGTTAATCAGAGAGAGCCAGGCCTTTTCGCAGATTTCTGCCTCCTGCGAAACCTGCCCCTCTTCTACAGTACGGTAAACCCTCAACATCTTCCTCACCATCCTTTCCGAGTCGTAACATATCAATATTCTCTGTTAAGCATAACAGAGCCTTTCACTGGGTGCAAGCAGTTGCTGCACAAGGATCAGAGGCTCCATTTTTACGGAAAGTTAGTGAGTTCCTATAAAAATCGTTTCTTAATAGACCGCAGGGTTTCTGATGGAGAATAGAGAATATTCGTTAATAATATTTAAAATCAGAAAGGAGCTTGTAAGACTATGAAAATCGATGTTCATGTCCATATTTTGGCACCTGACTTTATTAAAGATCTAAGAAATAACATGGACCGGGACAAACACTTCAAACTGCTGCACGATAACCCCAAGGCCAAGTTTGCCACAGCTGAGAATGTGCTGGAAAACATGGATAAAACCGGAGTTGACAAATCAATAGTCTTTGGTTTTTGCTGCCTTGATCCGGGTATGGGACGGGAAACTAATGACTACATCATCGAAACTATCAATAAGTACCCTGACCGTTTTATCGGGTTCGCCCTGGTAAATCCAAAAGACCCGGGTATGGAGAAAGAACTGATCCGCTGCCGTGAAGCTGGCTTAAAAGGTGTAGGAGAGGTGATCCCTGCCTCGCTGCATATCGACATCTCCGACCAGGAGCAGGTAAAGAACCTGACAGCAGTGTGCCGGGAGTTAGATCTGCCAGTTTTGATGCACACCAATGAATTGGTAGGGCACTACTACCCTGGCAAGGGCGAAGTGGGGCCAGAACAAGCTTACCAATTTGCCATCAATAACCCGGACAATAAGATCATCTTCGCCCATTGGGGGGGCGGACTATTTGCCTATGAATTGATGCCAGAGGTACAAGACGCTCTACAGAATGTCTATTATGACACTGCGGCCTCTCCTTTCCTGTTCCGCCCTGTTGTTTATGAAACAGCACGGTTAGCAGGGGTGCTGCCAAAGGTGTTACTGGGCAGCGACTACCCACTCCTCTCGCCAGCACGCTATTATAAGGAATGGGCTGCCACCAATCTGAGTGATGAAGAAAAAGATGCAATCAGTGGAGGAAATGCCGAGCGCTTTTTGGGATTAGTCCCACGTAATGCCTAAATAAGAGAGAATTGTCTTTATTTTTTGAAAATAATGTGGAGTAAGCAGGAAAACAAGGAATAAATGTTGAAGCAATGTAAATCTTGCCTAATTTGACTATTTTGATCTATAAGGAGAAAAGGATGTTACAAGAAATTTATCCCGAGGTAATCGCACTATTGCTGCAGGATTTTCCTGAAGGCTTGGTGATGACGCTTTTGATCTTCAGTCTGGTAAAAATAAGATATGAAGCAAAACCTATACTCTCTATTGCATCCTTGATGGCCCTGACCAATCTGCTTGTACGGCAGCTACCGATCGCTTTCGGAGTGCACACAGTTATCCTTATTTTTGCTTTCGCTATTTATACTAGGCTTTTTACAGGAGCACAGCTGAGTAAGATCTTCCTGTCTTTACTGCTCACGATGGCTATTTTAGTGGCAGCTGAAACGCTTTATTCAAACCCCTTGCTAAACTTAACAGGATTAACCTATGAGGAGTGTTTCGGCAACCCTATTTTAAGAGCGGCCTTTGCCCTTCCGGGAGAATTGATAATACTTCTGCTAGCTCTAGGGATCAATTATTATAATGCTAAAAAGAGAGGACATTGAATTGTCGAATCTGACAAGGACAGCAGCTGAATATTTGCAAAAACAGCTCAAGCTTACCCAGGATGAAACAGAGGTCATCCTTTATGGTCTGCAGGTTCTCACTTATAGCTTAGCGGGTATTTTTACCATCTGTCTGATGGGCTGGCTCTTGGGATGCTTTTGGACAACCATTGCAGTAGCCCTGACCGCAGCAACACTGCGCCTTGTTTCCGGTGGTGCCCACAGCAGGTCACCACTGCTCTGCAATATCTTGGGGATGATCGTCGCCCCTTTTTTGGCTAAATTGGCTGTTTATGCTGCACCGCAGATTTCCACTGTTGTGCTCATTATCATTGTACTGCTCGGTGCACTCTTCTCTTTATTGACCTTTTACAGTCTAGCCCCTGTGGATTCCCCAGCCAAACCGATCACATCAGAGCAGGAGCGCCGTAAATTTAAGCATGTATCTGTAGCTCTTACATCCCTCATCACCCTGGGACAGGTTGTTCTACTTATCTCCGGCAACTTATCTACACTAGTCCTGGCAGTGAGCTTAGGCACCTGGTGGCAGGCCTTCACCTTAACCAGAGCAGGCCACCGGTTTGCCTCTATAGTAGATAATCTTTTTTTAAGGAGGTGTAAGGTATGAAAAAAATATTGTCTGCCTGTAGCAGTATTCTCGCTCTAGTCGCTCTGATCGGTGTACAACCATGCTGTATGTGGATATGGCACCAGCCTGATGTGCCTAAAGCACTGAGGAAGTAACTGAAGTAACTTATGCAGTATTCTGGCAGAAGCCGGCACCTGGATCACCCCGGATGCCGGCTTCTGTGAGGATATCCATTATCAAAATGCCGGAAACAGGAGAAAAAGAATGCGCAATTGGGAAAAGAAGAGAAAAGATGACATTTCTGAACATGTGCTGGTGACCCATATTGTCTGCCTTTTGATCTTTTTAATGATCACCTTTATATATTTTGATCTGCAAATACAGCCAACAACCAGCAATTTCGTTAAGCTATCATCTTTAATGATTTTTTTCTGCCTCGCCACTGTCCTCTATATCTCCCGCTACCTGCTCTCAAAAATCCCTGCCCTCTCCCAGGCCAGAATAGAAGAGATGCTGCTGCTGGTCATCATTTTCCCTTTATCCTTGACCTTTATCTGGTATAGCGGCGATTTTATTGGGGCCAAGGTGTTGATCATCATACCGGTGATCATTGCCGCAACGGCTTTTGGCAAAATAGCCGGAGTGGGAGCAGCGCTGCTGGCAAGCCTTCTTATATTTGTTATCGACTATAGTTTATTCCCCCAGCTGCCTGCGGATATTTTCCAGGCAAGCCTGATCGTTTCTTCGGTTTCTATGATCTTAGCCTGGCTGGTAGGAGGGCTTTTAGAAGCAGAAAGAAAGACCCAACAAGATCTGATAGAACTGGCCGATTATGACCAGCTGACAGGGCTGTATAACCACAGATATCTGCAAGAAAACATTGAGATTTCACTGCAGGAATCGGAAAATAGCAATACTCCCCTATCCCTGGCCCTGATCGACATCGATCAATTCAAATATTACAATACCCTCTACGGCTACCAAAAGGGAGATCAGCTGCTGTCAGCTATCGGAGCTGCTTTAGCCAAGTCATTACCAGAGCCGTCCTATGCGGCGCGGTACGGAAGTGATGAATTCATGCTGGTTCTGCCGGGGATGAAAAAAGGCGAGCTAGGCAATGTAATAGAAGAGATCGAAAACTCGATCTGTCAGGAAGCAGAACAGATCATCCCTGCGGAACACCCCCAACCCTTCTCTATCACTTTTGGGGTAGCCGGCTATCCTGAGGACCAAGACGCAGGCCATACCCTGCTCAGAGTCGCAGAGGATGACCTTTACCGGGCTAAATACAGCAGGGGCACAGATTATCTCTACCAATCGGTGCTAAGTGAAATCAATGCTCTCAAAATTACCGATGCTTTCCCATCTTTGCAGTCAATGATTTCTTTGATCAACCTTAATGACCGCTATACCTTTGGACACTCAGAAAGGGTAATGGCCTATTCACTCTCCCTGGCAGAGGAACTGAAACTCTCGCAAGATGACCTGGACCTGCTCCGCTACGGGACTTCACTGCATGACATCGGTAAAATAAAAATAGACACCAACCTGCTTAATAAACCTGGCCCTTTAAACAAAGAGGAATGGGAAACTATGCAGACACATACCATCATGGGCGCCCAGCTGGTAGAAACACTTCCTGCCTTCAAAGATGTGGTCCCCCTGATCCGTTCCCACCATGAAAACTATGACGGCACCGGGTACCCTGACAGATTAAAGGGTGAGGAAACCCCCTTACCTGTACGGATCCTGCGCATAGCTGACAGCTTTGATGCCATGACAACTGACCGTCCCTATCGAAAAGCCTTAAGCTTAGCTGAGGCCTGCCAAGAACTCAAAAAAAATGCAGGCACCCAGTTCGATCCACAGCTGATTGCCCCCTTTATCGCTTCTGTGAAAAAGCAGTATTCAATGCGCCTATTAGGCTAAAACGCTAATTCAGCAGAATATCAGAATATTTTCCGCAAATCTGGTAAAAATTTTGATAACATCGATAGCATATTACCAGATTTATGTCTCACCTACCATTTATTACTAAGTTATGTTAATATAATCTAAAGGAAGTGATTTTTATGAAGACACTACTCGTTTACCCAAAATGCCCTGACAGTTTCTGGAGCTTCAAACATGCCCTCAAGTTTATCGACACCAAAGCCGCCCTTCCCCCCCTTGGCCTGTTAACTATTGCAGCCATGCTGCCAGAGGAATGGGAAAAAAAATTAATTGATATGAATGTGACAGATCTCCGAGATGATGACCTGAAATGGGCAGATTACGTAATGATCAGCGCCATGTCCATTCAGCAAAACTCTGCAGAGGAAGTCATTGATCGCTGCCGTGAATTGGGAGTCAAAACCATCGCCGGCGGCTCACTTTTTACACCGGAGCCAGAAAAGTTCCCAAAGGCGGACCACCTTGTCCTTAATGAAGGAGAGGTCACACTACCATTGTTCTTGGCCGACTTTAAAAAAGGGAAGCCACAACACATTTATACATCTGCTGAGAAGCCAGCGATGGACAATACCCCTGTCCCCTTGTGGGAACTGATCAATATGAATGATTATACAACTATGAGTGCTCAATTTTCCCGGGGGTGCCCTTTTGATTGTGAATTCTGTGATATCACTACCCTCTTCGGCAGGAAGCCACGCTTAAAACCTACCGAAAAATTTATCGAGGAATTGGATGCCCTCTACAACCATGGCTGGAGAGGTGGCGTTTTCATCGTTGATGACAATTTTATTGGCAATAAAGTGCGACTCAAACAAGAAGCCCTGCCCCGGATCATCGAGTGGATGGATAAGCACAGGAACCCCTTCTGGTTTATTACAGAAGCGTCGATCAACCTGGCAGATGACGATGAACTTCTGAACCAGATGCGGCGCGCTAATTTTGCGTCAGTCTTTATCGGAATTGAGACCCCTGATGAAGAAAGCCTTCAGGAATGCAACAAATTCAATAATGCCAACCGTGACCTGATCGCTTCGGTAAAAAAGATACAGAACTTCGGTATCCAGGTAACCGGTGGGTTTATTGTTGGTTTTGACAGTGACAAACAATCGATCTTTGACCGCCAGATAGACTTCATCCAAAGAAGTGGCATCGTCACAGCTATGGTGGGCCTGCTCAAGGCCCCCGTGGGAACCAGGCTGTTCGAGCGGTTGAAGAATGAAAACCGCCTCGTAGCAGACTTCAGTGGTAATAATACCGACCTGTCACTGAACTTCAAACCTAAAATGAACGCCCAGATGTTAAAAGACGGATACGAAAGGATCGTTAGAACCATCTATGACCCTAAGCATTATTATGACCGGGTGATGGAGTATTTCAGTGAATTTAGGCCAGTAAAAAAGCTTAACATTTCCATGCTGCGTCCCAGCTATCTTAAAGGCTTTTTTAGAGCGATGTTCATTCTAGGATTTTTGGAAAAAGGGCGGCGCAACTTCTGGAAATTTCTTGCGAAAACTTTAGTGAAATATCCCCGCTTCTTTCCGGACGCCATCACCTTTGCCATCTATGGGTATCACTTTAGAAAGATTTTCAATTTTGCACTGCCGGAAAGCAGCTGATGAGCCCCAAAAATCGCAAAAAAAGCCCGCTTCTTGCCTTAGATTGTTTTTCTGATACAATATTAAGATAGATAAAATACCGGCAGCCTGCCGGTGAATAAAGGGGATGGAGATATTGTATTGGGAACAAAAAGGGCCGGCCAATACTGAGGCCGTTGCCAAACTGGCAATCCAACGGGCAAAAGAGCTTAAGATCAAACATATTGTAGTTGCCTCCAACAGTGGCGCTACAGTAGAACATTTCCTCAATCAGGGTTTAGAGGTGGTCTGTGTCACACATCATGTTGGGTTCACAGCCCCCGGTGAGGATGAGATGCCTGCCGCAACCAGACAAAAACTCTCTGATAATGGTGTCCGGGTACTGACGACTACCCATCTGATGGCCGGTTTGGACAGAGCGCTCCGCGGCAAATTCGGGGGTGTTTACCCATCAGAGATTATAGCCCAAACTCTGCGGATGCTAGGCCAGGGGGTCAAAGTCTGTACGGAGATCTCAGGGATGGCTCTTGATGCCGGCATGATCCCTTATGGTGAAGAGGTGGTTGCCGTAGCTGGTTCAGGAACCGGTGCAGACACAGCACTGGTAATTACCCCGGCCCACTCTAAAAGTTTTTTTGATACAAAAATCAAAGAAATCATCTGTAAGCCCAGGGAGTTTTAACGGCTCCCTGCCGCTCTTTTCTGCACTCCACTGTGGGTCTCAATATAATAATCCTTTTTAATCAACAGTTCAGAGACAGGCACAATTTTATAGCCCTCTTTTTGCAGCTCTTTCAATATAATAGGAAGCGCTTCCGGAGTATATTTAGCATTATTATGGAAAAGCACGATGGCCCCGGGGTGAGCGTTTTTGACAACGCGATCAACAACAGCCTCCACACCCTGCTCCTGCCAATCCAGAGAGTCCACACTCCACTGGATCACTTCATACCCATTAGCACGTGCGGCTTTGATGTTGAGATCGTTATACTCCCCAAAGGGTGGACGGAAAAGACTGGTGCGCTTATTTGTGAGCTTGTAGATCATCTGCTCATTATCCTTCAGCTCTTTTAGAAACTCCTCTTCTGAAAGAGAATTGCAGTGAGGGTGTGTTGTAGAATGGTTCCCCAATTCATGACCTGCCTTGGCAATAGCCTTAACCATCTTCGGATACTCTTCTACCCAGATACCTGTGAGAAAAAAAGTCGTCTTTA
>DIQC01000049.1:0-205 GCA_002426495.1 Thermacetogenium sp. UBA5472 | reverse complement strand
GAAATGGCTATCTTCTTTTCCTTGGTATCCACCGCATAGATGGGCACTTCCCGTTTATTATCGTTAAACACCCCTGATACCTGGCCATACAGCCCTGACAAAAGAACAACACCAGCCAAAACAATTAAACAGATGCCACACACTAACAGATTACGGTAACGCAGAATGATGTATTTCATTTACTCACCTCCTTGTATACTATGAG
>DIQC01000021.1 GCA_002426495.1 Thermacetogenium sp. UBA5472 | reverse complement strand
AGGAGTGAGCACATGAAAAACAAATTAAAGCTAATTAAAATGAGCAGCGTAGATGTAGAAGAAGTTCAGTGGATTTGGTATCCCTACATTCCATACGGAAAGGTGACCATCGTTCAAGGTGACCCGGGCGAGGGCAAGACCACATTTATTCTCGCACTCATTGCACTGCTCACAAAGGGTGAGCCGTTGCCCGAAGAAGAATCTGCTACAGAACCTATCAATGTGATTTACCAAACCGCTGAGGACGGTCTCGGAGATACTATCAAGCCCCGTCTTTTGTCCGCCGGTGCCGACTGCGACAAAGTTCTGGTCATCGATGAAAACGAGGTGGAGCTAACACTTTCTGATGAGCGACTGGAGCAAGCCATCAATCAAACAGGTGCAAGGCTGATTGTGCTCGACCCGATGCAGGCATACCTCGGTGAAACTGTGGATATGCACAGAGCCAACGAAATCAGACCCATTATGAAAAGGCTCGCCTACCTTGCGGAGCGTACAGGCTGTGCCGTTATTCTTGTTGGGCACATGAATAAAATGCAGGGAGGGAAATCCTCCTACCGTGGTCTTGGCTCCATTGATTTTCGTGCAGCAGCAAGAAGTGTGCTTGTGGTCGGCAGAGCCAAGGACGAACCGACCTTGCGAATTGTTGCTCACGATAAAAGTAGTCTTGCACCGGAGGGCAAATCCATTGCCTTTGAGCTAAATCCCGAAACTGGTTTTCACTGGAAAGGTTATTGTGAAACTACAGTCGAGGAACTTCTTTGTGGCAGAGGTTCATTGGTCAGTAAAACCACACAAGCCGAAAATCTGTTAAAAGAGCTTCTGGCAGACGGAGATATTGCTTCTGAGGAAATTACTGAACGAGCCAAGGAGCTTGAAATCTCAAATCGCACGGTCAAGATTGCAAAGCAAAACCTTGGAGTGAAATCCTTCCGAAAGGGAGATAAATGGTACTCCTCACTTCCAAGGGGGTAAGGGGGTAATGTTCTAAAGACCCTGCCCCCTTGCCCCCTTACTTCTTTAAAATCATTGTCCCGACCGTTGCCCCTGTGTGGGCTTTTAAGGCGAAGGTAGGGGTAAACCCTCGGCTACCTCAAGCAAAAGCCGTTGTGGGCGGTTTGTGAGCCAAGCACGCACCCACATCCGACCCATTCAAGCATCCGCAGGATGCATTTTTTCTTTTCTGGCTTAATTCTGTTAGACAAGGCTTAGGGCTACGAATTTCTCTCCCCTTGGGGAGAGAGCCAGCATCGCATTTGGCTACACGCCGATGCAGCTGGGCGGGAGTACCCGCACCCCTTTAGAGCGAGCACATCTCATTAAGAAAGCGAGGATTTATATGAAAAACGCAAGAATAAACCTAAGAATCTCATCTGAGGATTTAGAGAAAATCCGCGACAAGGCTAAACAGTCTAACAAGACTCTTACTGATTATGTCACCACGGTTTGCCTCGGTAAAGAAATCATTGTTATTCCCAATCTTTATGAAGTATTGAAACAGCAAAAAGCCTTGGGCAGAAACCTCAATCAACTTGTCACCCTTGCCAATATGGGCAGAGTGACTGTGGTTTATTTGGATGAAACCATTGGAGAACTTACTGCCATTAACCAAAGCCTACAAGGGATTTTACAGCGAAAGAGGTGGTGAGATGGCAACGGTAAATTTCATCAAAAGAAAGAAAAGCCAGACCCGTGCAGGGATGAAGTTTGTGCTTAAATACACCCAGCGTGAGGATAAGACATTATTTGAGGGCATGAAACTGGTCAGCGGTGTCAACTGTTCTCCCCAGTCGGTATACGAGGAATTTATGAATACCAAGCTTCTCTACGGCAAGGACAGCCAGCGGATGTACTATCATTTTGTGCAGTCCTTTCCTCCCAATGAGAATATTGCTCCTCAGACGGCACATGAAATTGCCCTAAAACTGGCCGAGCATTACAAGGAGTTTGAGATATTGGTCAGCACCCATATGGACTGCGACCACATCCATTCTCATTTTATTATCAACTCGGTCAGCTTTGAAACAGGCAAGAAATTGCACCAGGCAGCCTCGGCAATACAGGAGCTTCGGCAAAAATCCGATGCCCTGTGTTTGGAGTACGGACTGTCTGTTTGCCAGTCAAAAGAGCAACGCACCAAGCCATTAACTGCCGGGGAATATCACACAGCTGTTCGTGGCGGGAGCTGGAAGATGCGGCTTATAAATACCATTGACGAATGCATGCGATATGCCACCAGCAAGGAAATCTTTGTGCAGATGATGGAGTCCGAGGGCTACGCTGTTAAATGGACGGATACCCGTAAGAACATCACCTACACCACACCGGATGGCAAGCGTTGCAGGGATGATCGCTTACACGAATCAAAATATTTAAAGGAGAGGATGGAACTTGAGCTACGAATCAGACAGGAAATTATCGCTGGAAGAACTCAAACAGCGGAACAAACCAATGCAGCAGGCAGAGCCGCCGCAACGGCAGATGCCCAGTCCTTGTCCCCTGACACAGCAGGGCTTGGACGAACTGTTCGAGATTTTGATTTCCTTACAGGAGAAGATGAAAATACTGCAGCAGCAAAACCGCAGTCTGCAGATACGCATCAGCGACCTGCCGACCAAGTTGGAATTGGAGCAAGTGAGCAGGAACCTCTCTCGGATACAGCAGACCTTATCACAGGTTGGGAGCAAGAAAGAGCGTTCCTTTTCTCTACCGAAGCTTCGGCTTCCATCTCCGACATGGATAGTCATTCCCTTGATTTTGCTGGCATTGGCAGTAGCGTGGTTCAGCTTGGACGAGCTGTGGAACGGCTGGAAAGCCCTGTTCCCGTAACCGATGCCACTACAAAACCACAGCTGCCAGCCGGTAAAAAGAAAAAACTTGCAGTCGGCCAAAAGGAAGATGACCACAGCGGCCATGACTTTGAAATGAAAATGTGATGACACCGAGTAGAAATGTTCGGTGTTTTTTTATGCCCTGAAGCAGGGAGAAAGGAGATGCTATGAAGGAGATTATTAAAGAAACCAACCTCCAACCGCACACAGAACATCGTGAGGTGCAAATTGATAAGACAATCTATAAAGTCAGCACTGTTTTCCAAGGGCAGCAAACCTTGGAGGAAGTGCTGCATGAGTGGGTCGTTAAAAAGGCGCTGGCCACGGCAAATAATTAGTAGTTTTGGTGATAGCTATTCAAAAAAGCTTGTGGTAATGTGTAGCTATAGTCAAGGATAACCCTGACAATCTACGGAATGGAGGATTAGAAAAATGACCTATCAAGTTGGAGCATATCTCAGACTGTCTCGTGATGACGAGCGAGATGGCGAGAGTTTAAGCATTGAAAATCAAAGAGCCATCGTCACCGATTATATTACCAAAAAGGGCTGGACATTAATTGACAGCTATATTGACGATGGGCTGACTGGCACAAACTTCGACCGTCCGCAGTTTCAAAGGATGATTGACGATGTGCGTAACGGCAGAATCAACTGCGTGGTGGTAAAAGACCTCTCACGCTTCGGCAGAAACTATATTCAAATCGGAGAATACACCGACTACCTGTTCCCTACATTGGGATGCAGGTTTATTGCAATCAACGATGGCATTGATACCCTTGAAAAAGAGAACGAGCTGATGCCGTTTAAAAATCTGGTCAACGAGTGGTATAGCCGTGACCAAAGCAAAAAGGTAAAATCAGCGAAAGTCGCCAGGGCAAAGAACGGCTATTTTATGGGAGCATACGCTCCCTATGGTTATATTAAAAATGAGCAAAAGCAGCCGCCACTGTTAATTGATGAGCATGCCGCACCAACTGTCCTCAGGATTTTTGAGATGAGAGCTACGGGCATGGGCTACCGCACCATTGCAACCAAGCTGAACGAGGAACAGATTATCCCGCCTCGGGAGTACTACTACAACAGCATCGGCAAGCCGAATCCAAAGAAAGGACTTAAGGTTTGGAGCGATGTCGTTGTAAGGGAGCTTTTAAAAAACGAAGCCTATATCGGCAATATCGTGCAGATGCGAAAAGGCACAATCTCCTACAAAAATAAAACCCAAGTCAACCGTCCGGAGGAAGAATGGATCAGAGCAGTTGGAACTCATGAGCCGATTGTATCCATGGAGCTATGGGATACGGCATGCAAGCTTGCGAATCGGGGAACGGTTGGAAAAAGCAATAAGGATGGGGAAATCAGCCTGTTCTCCGGATTGCTTAAGTGCGGGGACTGCGGCAGGAGTATGAAATTTATAAGGGATAGCAATACCCGAAAAGATGGCCACCGCAACAATCATCATGCTTATATCTGCTGTGGGTACTCCCAAGCCGGCAGGGCGGTATGCTCACCTCACAGGACGCGAGAAAGCATTTTCTCTGACCTAATACTAAATGATATTCGCGAAAAGGCACAGCTGATAACCCTTGACGAAAATGCAATCATCGCTGAAATCAAAAGGAAAAAGCAAGCCGATACCACCTCCGAGCAGAAAGCTGTAGAGAAGAAGCTGCAAACGCTCCGCCACCGATTATCCGAGCTGGAGCGGCTCATCTCCAAGCTGTATGAGGAAATGGTGCTGGAGGATATTCCTCGGGAGATGGTGCTGGATATGATGGAAAAATACAAAAAGGAGCAACAAGAAAAATCAATACTGGCGGCACAGCTTGCCGAACAACTAACCCACTCACAGGAAGTCGATAACGACATCCATGAGTGGGTTTCTCTTATCAGAAACTCCATGGGTATAGATAAGCTTGACCGTGAACTGCTCATAAAGCTGGTGGACAAGATTGTAGTAGGGCAGAAAACTGTAGTGGATGGAGTAGAGCGGCAGGAAATCACCATTATCTACAGCCTCGTAGGGCAGGTAGATTGACAGTCCTTTTGCAAGCAGGTTTGAGCAGTAATAAGAAAGAGCAGACCGACCCTCATCATAGAAGTCGGTCTGCTCAACAAATTGGAATGTGCTTAATCTTTGTCCCATCGATTTGCATCAGTCCAACGAAAGTTTGGGTCAGTATTTCTTTTAGGATCTTTCTCCCACTTTTCCGCAGTTCGTTTACTCATTTCACTGTTAATTCTCTTCATTTCAGGAGTCTTTTCACCATTTCCCCCAAAGCCATCTTTCATCCATTGTTGCCTTCTTTCTTCATATCCATCAGAAAGCTCCTCATCCGAAGCACTTTCTATCCAATTTTCAAATGAACTTTTAAATAGATTTCTGAAAAGCCCCATAGGTTACCTCCATAAAAAGCAGTTAATTCAATTCTTATTTATAATTATTCTACCACATGCATCAGGATTTCTCTACCATCCTTTTGCAAGTATCCACTGGCAGATACTTGGAGTATAGCAAGAAAAGGCACTGTACTAAATCAAATATTACAGTGCCTTATTTGCGTAATTAGATAGATTTTATTGGGTGGGTGAAATTAGTCACCGATGGAGGGTATGCTCATTCGCTTTATGAAAGGCTTTGTATATCATTTAAGCATTTTTGGATATCCTTTACCACCAACGATTGCATACTTTCCTTGTATCTTGATGGATTAGCACGATGCAGTGCATTTATGATGTCCAGCCTCAAATCTGGCTTGAATTTTGCTACAATAGGCAACACCTTAATGCATTGCCGTGCAGCAATCGGCTTATCGTCTGTGATATGTATGAGGAATTTGTCAATAATTTCATCTATTTTATAGTCATTATCCCACTGCGCATTTGCAGCAACCAAAATAATGCCTCTTGTTCTGATATAAGAATTTTCATGATCAAGCATATCTGCAAACACGCCAAAGAAAGGGTACACGACATTAGATTGGTTACTTTCATTTTTCAGTTGCTTTAAACATTGATAGGCCTTTTTATCATCACTATCTATCAGGCCATTAACCAAGTCTTGAATATAATCCACCATATCACCTCGTTGCTAATATAAATTCGCTCCCTAAGCGGTCAATTTCCTTACTACCGTTTCAAAAAAGTTTTCTTCGGTAGTTATATGGAATGAGTTTACCATATTAAAGTGACAGCTTCAACTCACAAATTATTAAAAATAGAAAGGATAATCACTATGAAACCTAAAATCAGAACACTGCCCTTACGCAAGGATCGACTGGACTATATTGGGGATGTAGTAAGAATGAGCGAACCGGTTCTGTAAGGAGTCAGCTCTGCTCATTTAGGTTCTCATTATGCTCGAAATCTGATTGGTACTGATACTATCATTCCACTTCTTTCAGTAAATCTTCTGCAGATATGCCATAGAGCTTTGCCAGTGCAAGTAGGTTTGAAGTACTTGGGTCAGAGGCTCCGCTTTCCCACTTAGAAACCGCTTGCCTGCTTACTCCAATTGTTTCTGCTACAAACTCTTGTGTCATCTTACAGCGAGTACGATGTTCCTTTAATGCTTCTCCAAGAGATTTTCTTATCGTGGATTTTTCCTGCCGAACATCTTTTGATTTTATATATTTCAAAAGAGCGCGGACAACGAGTACGATCAAGCCAACAAAAACACATACCCATATCAGACTGAATACAATCATAATTGCAGTTACTTTCATATTTAACTGTCTCCTTTCTTGTTAGCTATATCCTATCAAAATGAGCTGGTTGCTACCACCAACTATCACGCAAATACCGGTTGCATTTCAGTAGCATTAGAAAAACTCAATTTTTGAGCAGCAAGATTATACAAATAATTGGAAGTTTAAATCCTTGTTGAAGGTTATCGTACCATATGTTGCTTCAAAGTTCCACTGCCTTTATGCAAGCATTGACTGGACGATTTTGGGGATGTGATGAAAAGAGCAAGCCAAATCCTTTAGTCAGGGGTTTGGCTTGCTCTACAAATTGGAATTTGTATTTTTGAAATGAATCATTCAAGTATATCATGACAATTAAATTACCCTTAAAATCTGTTATGGTAACGTTATTCCTTTTGATGCTAAATACATCTTAATCGCACCATATATAACAGGTGCCCCAGCTGTAACTCCAGCCACCGCAATATCCCCGCCTTTATCCTTGACATAATCCCACAGTGGATGACTTGAATCTATTTGATTCTGAATAAGTTTTATGATTTCTTTTTCGACAGCTACTCCGTCTTCCCCAGATGCAAAGATATTTTTGAGGATAGTCAACTGCTGTTCATCAACTTCAAGTTGTTGCTTCTGTGTGGATAACTGATTCTTCAATACATCAATATATGCATTTTGATTTTCCACAACCTTCTGTAATTGAACATTGGTTTCGGCAGTATTGCTTGCTGTCTGCTCAATCGCCTTTTGCATTCTTTGGCGATAATTATATGCTTCTTCAGCAATCTGCTGTGTTATTTTATAAGTTTCTTCATTTTGTGCCTGGATATCTGATGCCAAATTTGCTGTATAAGAAAAATCCTTTTTTGGTACATCTGTTAATTCCATTCTATTAAAAATATCGTTTGCCATGATTTACCCCATTCTCACTTAAAGCTTACGTTAACTTGTTTAATTAGTTATTACCTGAATCCCAGCGTTTCCCATTACAAATTCCTGTTTATCTCTATAATTATACCATAGAAATAATATGTAAAACCACCAATAAATAAAAATAGTCAGGTAATCCCCCACTTCCACCACTGCACACCTATTTTTGAATTTGCACACCCTTAAACATAACACTTTTTAGGATAATTAAATTGTATCAATTTCTGCACTATTATATCAATCAACTTAATATGAAGCAT
>DIQC01000087.1 GCA_002426495.1 Thermacetogenium sp. UBA5472 | reverse complement strand
CGGGTTATGAGCCCGACGAGCTACCACTGCTCCACCCCGCGATATGGTGGAGAGGGAAGGATTTGAACCTTCGAAGGCTGCGCCGGCAGATTTACAGTCTGCTCCCTTTGACCACTTGGGTACCTCTCCATGTTTATCTACTGGAGCCGACGAAGGGACTCGAACCCTTAAACCTGCTGATTACAAATCAGCCGCTCTTCCAATTGAGCTACGTCGGCTCGTTTTTAATGACAAGGTATATTATACAGATCTATTAGCAAAGAATCAAGGAAATTTAATGCTCACGTTTTTCTAAATATCTTTCCAATTTACGCTTGACTCTTTGCAATGCATTATCTATCGATTTAACATGACGATTCAACTCTAACGCCATTTCCTGATATGATTTGCCTTCCAAATAGGCCATTAAAACCTTCCATTCCAGAGGGCTGAGGATTTCTCGCATCTTATCCTCGATGTCATCGAACTCCTCTTTGCTAATAATCAAATCCTCGGGATCACTGACCTTGTTACCAGATATCACATCAAGCAATGTCCTGTCCGAATCCTCGTCATAAATTGGCTTATTTAGCGATACATAGGAGTTTAGCGGGATATGCTTTTGTCGTGTTGCCGTTTTGATGGCTGTTATAATCTGTCTGGTGATACAAAGTTCAGCAAATGCTCTGAATGAAGAAAGCTTGTCTCCACGAAAATCGCGTATTGCCTTATAAAGACCGATCATCCCCTCTTGTATGATATCTTCTCGGTCAGCACCTATTAAAAAATAAGACCGAGCCTTCGCTCGCACAAAATTCTTATACTTGTTAATCAGATGCTCAAGCGCTATTTCCCGCCCGCATTTTGCCAGTTCTACTATATCTTCATCAGTCATGGATTGAAACTGATACACTTTGCAAGGCTCCTGGCTAGTGAGGGTAGACATTAAACACATCGCCTCCTATGTCTTATATTATTTGTATGAAATTCCTTGTACTTGTAGTTTAGTGTCAAGGAAATGTGTTTAACTAGGACTATTTCTGCAATGTTTTGCACCAATAGATTGTTTTTGTACTCAACCCCAAAACGACTCTATTCTCTAATTATTATAACTATAACAACTACCAGATATAGTAGCTTGTCTCTTCAGATAAACAGGGATTTGACAAAAAGATTGGTGTCTTGCTTGTCCGTGGCACTTGTTCCATTATATATAGACCCATCCATAAAGTCAAGCAGTAGATTCATGCAAATCATAGCACCCAAAGCATACTCAGATCAGCAATCAGAACACTTGCGGCGCCGCCATTTTTCTAAGACTTCTTTTGTCTTGTCTGATAGATGGTGATCCAGAAGCACTCGTTCATCCGCTCTCTTGCTTAACAGGCTTGCCCCACTGGTTTTAAGATTTTGAATGTCCTCCCGGAGTTCCCCAGGAGTCACCCGGTGAGCCCCTTGAGCAGCTATAATCCGCTGTTCCATCCCGTCGTAAGTGCTCACAAAAAGAGGTAGCCGGTCTTCTTTCACTAAGCCAGATCGCTGATGCTGTGCCGCATAGCGCTCGATCCAGTTGTCAGCAGTCTCCCCTTCTTTGGTATAAATCATTTCAACACCATGGCTGTTTTCGGACTGTACCACTCCCCGTTTGACGAAGTGGGCATCATAAACCACAATTACCTGGATACCACAGAGAGCCTGAAACTCTGATAGATAAGCAACCAAAAGGTCGCGAGCATGGGCAATGTCCTGCTCTTTCAATTCTGACAGTTCCGGCCAACTATTGATCACATTATACCCATCTACCAGCAGGATTCCCTCCACAGCTTCATCCTCCCCTGCGCTACTTCTGCGCCAGCAGCCTCTGGCGCAGAACCTCAAAAACAAGAATCGATCCTGCTGCTGCAGCATTAAGTGACCCAATTTTTCCCCGCATAGGGATCCGTATCAGATAATCGCAGACTTTTGTCAAACCGCCGAGTCCCTTTTTCTCTCCACCGATGACCAGTGCAAGGGGACCAGTCAGATCCGCTTCATAATAAGGAAGCTCCCCTGTCATGTCTGCTCCGGCAACCCACAGCCCCTCTTTTTTCAATGCCAGTAAAGTTTGGGCCAGATTCCCAACTCTGCTGACCTGCATGTATTCCAGGGCACCCGCAGAAACCTTTTCTACAGTCCCGGTCAGAGGAACCGCTCTGCGCCTGGGAATAATCAAGCCATGCACACCCGCTGCCTCAGCGCTGCGAATTATGGCACCCAGGTTCTGGGGGTCCTCCATCCCGGCAAGAACAACTATTAGAGGGTCTTCCCCACGGGATTTCGCCTGAGCTAAAATATCCCCTACAGATACATACTTTTTAGGGCTGAGAGAGGCAACGACACCCTGATGGTTAGCCCCATTTGTCAATTTATCGAGGACATTATGGGGCACAAACTGCACAGGTATGTCCTTTTTTTTTGCCAGGCCTACCACATCACCCATGCTGCCTCGACTGCCGCTGACAATCATAATTTTATTGCAGGGCCGCCCTGCCCGCAAGGCTTCCATGACAGGATTACGTCCCCAAATCGTTTCCTCCGTCACCTGTCCGCCCCCCGAAAGCGTACTTCCTGGGCTCTGCCGCAGGAGAACTTCCCTTCCCAACAGATCCCTTCAGTCTCACAGGAAGGACCTGCCAGAGCAAAAAGATCAGGTGCTATCTGGCGCACTATCTCCCTCATCTCCTGTGCAAGTGCCCGGATCTCCCACTGAGCACGACAGCAGCAGCGCATCCGGAAAAAGTTGTATAGTGAACGAGCATTCATAGTGCAAACAAGCTTTGTCTCCACAGCATTAGGAAGCAGATAACGGGCATCCTCACGAGGTACAATATCTGCCAGCTTCCCATAGGCTTCCTGTAAATCACCCATTACCTGTTCGAAGACTGCGGTAGCCTCTGGATCTTCAGCGATAGATGGCGGAGTAATATAGAAAAAGTTACTTTCACTCACATAGCGCTGGGACTTCTGAGAATAAGAAGCGATCCTGTGCCTCACCAACTGATGAGAAAGAGAACGGCTCACCCCGTCAATGGCAAAGGTAAAGCTGGCATGTTCTGCTGGTGAGAGATGCCCCATCGAGATCAGCCTTTTGAGTAAAGAGGTCATCTCTTCCCTGCTCATCCCCTTCTTCAAATCAGCAGCGCCACAGTCAGAGTAACAGAGCCGCGCCGCTGCGGCAACTGCTGCCTCAGGATCCGGGGTATAGGCGATTAGTTCCACATTCATTTTGGTTACCCTCTTCCGATAATTCAAAATTTACCATGTCGAGCTTTGTTTAATTCAGTTTTCTCATGATACAAACTGCTATAAATTGCAATAATCTATATCATAACCTGTTCCCATAGAAAATACCAGCCATTCTTCCAGTACTTCCCTCGGACAAGGATCGCTCATTTGACACAAGAGAACTGTCCCCCTGTGTCTAGACCAGCCTCCAATGGGTACCCCGGGGCGTATCCTCCAGGATGATACCCTCTTCTTTCAAGGCATTGCGCAGCTGATCAGCCAGTTGAAAATGCTTCCGAACTCGGGCCTCCTGGCGCACTGTGATCAAGGTGTCCAGCATCTCCTCAGGTGCGTGGGGTAATTGGTCAGGCAGCAGATCTCCTGCCACATCTTTGAGAGATAGAGCGATCTCTTGCAACATCTCTCCATACTCTGGGCCTAACTGGCGTTTTTCCCCTGGCAGAAGCCCCAACGTATCGAATAATTCTTTAAAAGTTTTTCGCACCTGTACTAAGGTATGAATTACCGCAGGAGTAGGCACAAAATCCTTATCATTGACAAAACCATTGATTTCTCTCCCCATATCAAATAGGGCAGCCAACCCTAAAGCAGTATTAAAATTATCATCCATTGCTTCTTCATATTGGGCAGCACAAGAGTCTATACGCCGGCGGAATGCATCCACATTACTAGGAATACTTCGGTCAGCTTCCCCTTGTTCTCCGTCAAGAATGCTGTCCAGCAGTTCCAGGGTATTGGAAAGCCTGCTATAGCTTTTACGAGCAGATTTTAAACTCTTGGTACTGTAATCTAAAGGGCTGCTGTAATGGGTGGACAGCAGGAAAAAGCGCAGGATCTCAGGTGCCCATTCATGGAGCAGCTCCCTGACAATAAAGAAATTGCCCAGAGATTTAGACATCTTTTCCTGATCAACAGTGACAAACCCGTTGTGGATCCAGCAGCGGGCAAAGGGAGCTGAACCTGTATAAGCCTCTGCTTGAGCAATCTCATTTTCATGGTGTGGAAATATAAGGTCACTCCCCCCACCATGGATATCAAAACCTGACCCTAGATACTTGAGAGACATGACAGAACACTCCAGATGCCAGCCCGGTCGTCCCTGTCCCCAGGGACTCTCCCATGAAGGCTCTCCTGGTTTTGCCGCTTTCCAAAGCACAAAATCCAGAGGGTCATCTTTGCGTTCATCCACATCCACCCGTGCACCTGATAACATTTCATCCAAGGTGCGCCCGGAGAGCTTACCATACTCCGGGAACTTGCGCACTGAGAAATAAACATCCCCATCTGCCTCATAGGCGATCCCCTTCTCATAAAGGACATTGACCATCTCCAGCATCTCCGGGATATGCTCAGTTGCCCGTGGATGAACATCCGCCCTTTTTACCCTGAGGGCGTCAGCATCTCTGAAATACTCGCCGATATACTTCTCGGCAAGATCATGGGGATCCATATTCTCCAGTTTAGCTTTATTAATAATCTTGTCATCAATATCTGTAAAGTTCTGGACATAAGTTACCTGATAACCTTTGTATTCCAGATACCTTCTGATTGTATCAAAGACCACAAGTGGCCGGGCATTCCCCAGGTGAATAAAGTTGTAGGTTGTAGGGCCGCAGGCATATATCTTTACCTGCTGCGGCACCCCGGGCACCAATTCCTCTTTCTTTTTAGACAATGTGTTGTATACTTTCAGAGCCATTGCTTTTTGCCTCCAATTCCACAATCTGTTTTTCTAAATGCACAATCCTTTCCTGAAGATTCAACATCATCTCCCCCACGGGGTCAGGCAGAATATTATGCCTCAGGTCGATAATGTCGTCACCTACAGCCTTTACCTTGCGGCCATTTTGCTTCACAATCTTTCCCGGTACTCCTACAACTGTGCAGTCATCCGGCACATCGCGCAGCACTACTGAACCGGCACCAATTTTGACATTATCCCCTATAGTCAGTGACCCCAGGACCTTAGCTCCGCTGCTGACCACCACACTACTGCCTACTGTGGGATGGCGTTTCCCCTTCTCCTTACCGGTCCCACCAAGTGTCACCCCCTGATAGAGTGTCACATTATCGCCGATTTCAGTGGTCTCCCCGATGACTACACCCATCCCGTGGTCGATAAACAGCCCCTCACCTATTTGAGCTCCCGGATGAATCTCGATTCCTGTCAGAAATCTGTTCAATTGGGAGAGCAATCTAGCCATAAAAACAAGTCCCCGTTTATAGAACCAGTGAGCACATCTATGCATGAGGATGGCATGGAAACCGGGATAACAGAAGATAACCTCCACAATGCTTCTGGCGGCTGGATCTCGTTCAAAAACAACATCGACATCTCTCTTAATTGTCCGGAAAAATCCCATACAAACCTCCTCCTTTTCAATTAATATATAAAAACAAAAAATCCTTCCGTCTTAGAGACGAAAGGATTTCTCCCGTGGTTCCACTCTACTTTGGGTTATTTAACCCCTCAAGCTTGGGATCTAACGGTCCCCCACCGTTGGCACCTACTCAACAATTTCGGTGCCACAACTCCTGGGCGCACTTTCGGTGCCACTTTGCCAGAACCGCTTTCAGCCGGTGACGGTTCCTCTCTTTTGCTCTGCCGGTACCTACTCTTCCCGTTCCTTGTCATTTTGAGCATTCATTTGTGGCAATTATACTGAATAGATCAGCATGTGTCAAGTGAATTGCAAGACACATGGGGTAGTTTATAGTTTACTAACTCATTATGTGAAGGGGAGCTCCAGGCGATATTTATGCCTCCCATGTCACAAACACCACCTAGAGATTCTCAGCCGACCCCCCTAATAAGCACCTTCACAACCTTATGTGAAGGGGAGCTCCAGGCAGTCTTTGTGCCTCCCATGTCACAAACACCCCTGGAGTTTCTCAAACGCCCCCTAGTAAGCACCTTCACAACACTTAAGTTCTTGATGCCCCTTGATTACGCCTGTGAATACTTTTTTTATTCGGTAAAAAAAACAAGTGAACTTTGTGTAATAAATTGCTCCGATAGAAATGAAATTATAAATAATTCATAAAAAATCACAACAAAAAAGAGGAGTTTGGCTGCTTTTGTGCGAATTTTCACATAGGTAAAAAAACAACACATGCAACACGTGATTGATCACACGATTATAACTGCTACAATACTATGCAGCAAATCCAGTCAAGGGATTACCAGCAAATGATGCAATATTAGGAGGAACTACAGTGCCAGAGTTATCCGTAATAAACGAGAGCCATATTGAAAAACTGGATGATATCCAACTGCTTCAGCATTTACTCGATTCCTTTTCCACCATTACTAAGATGTTTGTGGCTGTAACAGATGTTGATGGCTGCAATTTGCTTTCATCTGAAAGAGGAGAGACAGATTTCTGCCGACTGATCAAGTCGACTGACATGGGTATGTACTGCTGCTGCGGTTCCTATGCCCGCGCAGGCAGGGAAGCAGAAAAATGGAATGAGCCTTATTTCTTTAAGTGCCATGCGGGTTTAATAGCTTGGGCTTGTCCTGTATTACTTGATGGGAGGCATGAAGGCAACTTTATCTGTGGCCAGGTTCTCATGTGGCAACCTGATAAATATTACATCCAGGAGGTTATCGATAATACAAAAAAGCTGGATATTGACAGCGCTGCATTAACGAAAGCCGCTAAAAAACTGGAGGTTATCTCTGCTGAACAAATGCAGGCCGCAGCTGACCTTTTATATGTGACTGCCAATTACTTTGCTCAAAGCGGCACATCCACACTTGACTACCAGCAAAAACTGCGTAAGATCAGTTCCTGGCTCTGGAATGAAAACTATAATGAAAAACACCTCAATACCCCAGCGGCAACAGAAGAAGATATTTTAGATTTAGAAAAAAGGTTTTTTAAAGAACTCAGATTATCTCATCAAGAATCTTCAAAAGAGCTGTTGAAACGAATGGCCATTATGTTCTTCATCCACAGCAAAGGCAAAATAGAAATCATCAAAGGAATGAGCATCGAGTTTATCAGTTTACTGACACGCTTTTCCACAGAATGCGGCACAAAATTTGAAGAATCCATTCGCTACAGTTTTCAAAGGCTTAATGAATTAGAAGAAGCCGATACTGTGGAAAAGGTAATCCTGTGGCTGCTCACAACAGGAAACAGTTATATCGATCTACTTACAGAAAAGGATGCAGACCCTCAAGAAACGATCATCAATCGAGCCATCACATATATCAGAGAAAACTATGCTTCACAAGATCTTTCCTTAAGTACGATCGCCAGCAACTGCCATATCAGCCCTTCCTATTTAAGCCGGATTTTTAAGCAGAAAAAGGGGCACACGATCACAGAACAGGTAAACAGAACACGCATTGAAGAAGCAAAATACATCTTGCAGGATTGCGATTCGACAGTTAGCGAAACCGCACAAAAAGTGGGCTTTGCAGATCGCAGTTATTTTTATAAAGTTTTTAAAAAACAGGTTGGTTTGAGCCCCAGTGTTTATAAAGGTAGGTTTTAAAGACATTTATTAACTAAATCAATGATTTCAGGGGCATGGGGGGAGTAACCATCTGCTCCGATAAACTCAGCAAAGTTTTCGGATACAGGCCCCCCTCCCACAAATACCTTCACAGAACGGCGCAACCGGTTTTTTTCTAATATTTCGATAACATTAGCCATTTCCCCCATGGTCGTTGTCAGCATAGAAGAGAGGGCAAGTGCTGCAGGTTTATGCTCCTCTACAGACTGCACAATCTCATCGGCGGGCACATCGACACCCAAGTCAATGACATGGTACCCGTTAGTTTGCAGAAAAATAGACACTAAATTTTTCCCGATATCATGAATGTCACCTGCCACAGTAGCGACCACAATTTTACAGGGATGCTTTACATCCTGTGGAGAAAGGTCTTTAATCACAGCAAGGCCTGTTTTGATAGGGCGCATGGCAAAAAGCACATCAGGGATATAAAAATCAGCCCCGCGAAACTTCTCAGCGACGCGCTTACTGACAGGGATAATTACATTCTCCATAATTTCCTGGGAGCTCAGGTTGTTTGTTAACCCCAGTTCGATGAGGCGGGCTGTCTCCTGGGTATCGCAGCTCATTATTGCTGTATTTAGTTTATGTAAAATCGTGCTGGATTTCATCATCGATCACCATCTTTGTTAGTATTGGTAATTTCCCGAATTGGGCGGCGTGCGTTCGCCGATATAATAATTCAAACAATTTACCGGAGGCGTCTTCCCTCCGGTAGTATTATATCTATTAGGACTTGAGAGCTACAAGGCGTTGCTGAATCGTCTCTTTCGTCCTTTCTAGCTCCGCTGCTTTCTCCCTTTCCTTCTCCACCACCGCAGGGGGTGCCTTGGCCAGGAACTGCTCATTGGCCAGCTTCTTCTGCACTCGCTCCAGTACCCCATCGATGGTATGCTCCTCTTTTTCCAGGCGAGCCAGTTCCTTGTCTAAATCCACAAGTCCCGCCAGGGGTAAATAGATCTCCGTTCCTTGCACTACTGTGCTCAATGCCTGTTGCGGCTTTGATTGTCCGGGAGCTGCAATCTCCAATTCGCAGTTAGCAAGAAGTTCCACATAAGAACCGTACTTCTGCAGTAGTTTACTGTCAGCTGGATCAGCAGCCGCCACACAGCTAACAGTTTTTCCGGGATGGATCTTCATCTCGCCGCGCATATTCCTGACCCCGCCGATAACCTCCATCAGGAACTCCATCTGTTCCTCTCTTTCCTGGTGGACCTGTTCCTTATTGATCTTTGACCAGGAAGCGACCATGATACTCTCCCCTGTATGAGGAAGATGCTGCCAGATTTCTTCGGTCAGGAAAGGCATAAAGGGATGCAGGAGTTCCATTGTCTGTGTCAGCACATGATGAAGCACCGTTTGAGCTGTGACCCTGCTTTCCGGATTCTCCTTCCCATAAAGTCTGGGTTTGATAACTTCGATATACCAGTCACAGAATTCATTCCAGATGAATTCATAAAGTAAGCGGGCGGCTTCACCCAGTTCGTAAGCTTCTAAATTTTCAGTTACCCCTTCTATTGTTCTGTTAAGCCTGCTTAGTATCCAACGATCAGCAAGCTCAAGCCGCTCCAAATCATCCAAGCAAACATCCTGCAAATTGAAATCTTCCAGGTTCATCATCGCAAAACGGGACGCATTCCAGATCTTATTGGCAAAGTTCCTTGTTGACTCCACCTTTTCCCAGTAAAAGCGCAGATCATTTCCGGGGGTATTCCCTGTAATAAGGGTGAAGCGCAGGGTGTCAGCTCCATATTTATCAATAACCTCCAGGGGGTCAATACCATTGCGTAGCGATTTGCTCATCTTGTGTCCTTGAGCATCCATAATCAGGCCATGGATGAACACATCCCGAAAAGGTTCCTCCTGCATGAATTCGAGCCCCATAAAGATCATCCGCGCCACCCAGAAGAAAATGATATCTCTTCCGGTTACCAGTACAGAAGTCGGATAATAGAAATCTAATTCTTTTGTTTTTTCAGGCCAGCCCATTGTAGAAAAAGGCCATAAAGCAGAGCTGAACCATGTATCTAAGACATCTGGGTCCTGCTCCAGTTTAGCACTGCCGCACTTGGTGCATTCCTCAGGATCATCGGTAGAGCAGATGACCTGGCCACAGTCCTGACAGTACCAGACAGGGATGCGGTGCCCCCACCAAAGCTGTCGGGAGATACACCAATCCCTGATGTTTTCCAGCCAATT
>DIQC01000060.1:33249-44688 GCA_002426495.1 Thermacetogenium sp. UBA5472 | reverse complement strand
AAAAGAAGGGTGCGGAAGATGGGCTCGGAAGCTGTCGGCCTGAATTTTGTCAGGCTAACCTTCACGTTCCTCAAAAATTAAAGCCCCCGGCTTTCTATTAGCAACCAAGAGCTTGGTCAGTACAACAAGCAATTTTATTCGGTTTCAATATCTAATTTGCGGCCTTTGGGCACCTGTACTTTGGGAAGTTTGATCTCTAATACCCCATTGCGAAAGGACGCCTTTGCTTCATCAGGCTTAACTTCACCAGAAAGAGAAAGGTTGCGGGTAAAGGATCCGAAGCCTCGCTCACGGATCTGATAAGAGCTGTCCTTATATTCATGTTCTTCATCGATTTTGCCGCGAATATTTACTGAGTTTTCTGTTACCTTAATTTCTATATTACTTGGATCGTAACCAGGAAGGTCAGCCTTGATTACAAACTGTTCATCCTCATCCACGATATCCACAAAAGGTTTCCATTCAAACAGCTCGGATAGGCTTGAAACTGGGAGATGCTTGCCAACTGTTTCATCAAAAACCTGATTGACACCATCTTTAAAAGCAGCCAACTCACGCCAATGATCTTTGCGTCTTGAAGTCATCCACCATACCTCCTTAAAATTTACCATGCCCTATTCTTAATTGCATTATAATAATTTATACTACCCAATGTCAAACAATACCATACCGAAATTTCCTTATTCTTAAGATATTTGTTTCACCTGTACTCCCATGGCTATATCACTCATATTGATACCTGCAGTAAAGCCAACCTCGCCACGATAGTAGATGGCAGTATCTGTTATCTGAACTATTTTTCCTTCAGGAATATAACATTCCTTTCCTATACCCTGTCTCTTATTGATCCACTTCACACTTATTCTATCACCAACACGAAGTTTCGCTATTAAATCTAAAAAATCTTCACGATACATTTGGCCAACTCCTCCTTCCTTATTATAAAAACCCCCTGACAGGCATACTAGGGCATGAAATAGGCAGAAATTAAATTAATAAGTGCGACAAACTCGATAAGGGGAGAGGTGTAACACCCATCCCCCCAGTATATTCATATGGCTGCTTGGCCCTTTATCCGTACTGCTGCTTGTGTATTTGTTGTATTACAAATATTATGTAATATTATAACACATAAAATGTAATGTTACAACACTACCCATTGTTGTTTTATTATTAAGCAGCTGTTAATCTGCGATAATGTCACATTTCCAATGGCCATTTACTATGTCCAATGTTGCTTGATATTGTTATGTTTTAATTAGAATGTGTTACAATATAAATTGAAACTTTTCAGGGGGTAAATTATTTTGAAAAATTGGAACCACGAACAAGGAAACCATTTAAAACACTTATTGAAACAACATAGACCAGGTAAATCTATCCGTTCTGTCGCTGCAGAAGCCGGAATTAATCATTCAAATCTATCCAGGGTATTACGTGGTGAACTCAACCCATCCGAAAATATGTTAAAAAGCCTGGCTTCTATAGGTATTCCTATACCTGTTAATAGCAGTGAACCGACTGCCAACATGGCCTGGTTGAATTTTGAAGGTGAATCCTGCCCTGCATGGCAGTTTACAATCACAAAGATCATGCACATTTATGAAACCGAACATCTTCCCACAGATAACAACTCAAAAGACAAGACAAACACAATAGCTGAAGAAAACAACTGCAGCCACAAGAAATTAGTGGAATCGATCGCTATCTTTTTTACACTGGCTGAACTCATTTCCCCTGCTATCGTGTCAGGTTTTATGTTTTCATTAATGAATTTTGATAAAGATCAGCTGTACCACTGGCTCAATGCACAGGCTGAAAAAGATGCTATGGCAAAGAGATTACTTTTCCACGCAACACTCTATGCCATCAATCCCATCGCTTACATCATTGAAGGAGGGCTGCTGCAGATAGATCAAGCTATACATTTCGACAAACCTGATATCTGTATTAAAACGCCTCGTTTTGGGATGCAGTTAATAAAGAAGTATCAAAATGAATTAGAATAATTATTTGTCAGCTTTTCCTGCGTTTCTGATATAAATAATCCAAATTTTACCGCTGTCCGCGCTGTGCTTGGATATATAGAGAACGCCAGCCATCCCCCATCCTGCTGCGGTGAAGCTCAGCGGCAGCATTTGTTTTGGCATTAACCAGGTAATTCTGAATCGCCCCATAGAGTGCATCACATGCATAACCGGCGGCATGCTTCTCCTCTGGCGGCAGGCTATCGTCAAGGGCATGAATAATCTGCTCGGAGGTGATCTCCATAGCATCCCAAATGGTTTTCCTCTGAGCTAAAACAGTGAGTATGCTGCAGCAGGCGATTAGATTATGGCAGCCCTGTACCATGAAATTTACCTTCTCCAGCCTCATATTCTCTACCTTTATAAAAAACATCACTATATCCCCGCAGTCCTGTACATCGATCATCACACCATTGGCATCCTGAATTTCCCCCATATTGCGGGGATTGCGGGCGTGGTCTAAAAATTTAGAATTTATCTGCATGCAAATCCCCTTTCTCTTATGTGATGTCCCCCCATGGGCGCCCTAGTGGGGCCAGACTACCCCTACTGGCCACCGGCAAAGATTCACGAGGGTTAATATGAATTTCGACAAAGATGCCTGCTATTCCTGTTTATCTACTAGAATAAGAACTCTAAGAGAAATAGGCAATCCGACCAATAAAACACCTTTTCCCTGCTCCCCAAACAACAAAACCGGCTGGGTCTACAGAGCCCAACCGGCAAAAAGCTTACCATTAACTGCTTACTTACTGTTTAATTTGAATCCCCTGACTAAAACGATGGGTGTACCGGCATCAGCAGAACCGGCAACGAGATCCGCCAGTGTACCGATGATACTGGTAGCACTTCTAGGGGTTGTCCCCAAGTCTTCGGCAACAAGGTCATTCTGCTGCTGCTGTTTTTGTTCGATCATAGTTATGATCTCTTCCTTGGAATACCCCTGCCTGTACAGGGTATCGGCTACAAGTTTCAGCTTGATGCCGCTACGCATCCCTGCATGTTTAAGGCCACTGCTCACCCCGATAGCCGGATGGGGATCAGCCAGTTCATAGATCCCGGTATCAGGGTCCTTATAGGCACCATCTCCAAAGATCAGCACTTCCACTTCCTTACCGCTCACATCATAGATCTTTTCTTTGATCCTTTCCGCGGCGCCATCAGGATCTTCAGGGAGCAGCTTCAAAACCCCTTCCTGGAAATCGGAAACATTGGAACCGATCACTCCCCAGGGTTCTGGCCCTACATCCTGGATGGTAATTACCGGAACCATGGCCCCGAAGGATTGGAACTCATCCAGCAGCTTTTCCCGCTCATGAACAGCGCCAATACAAACACCGTCAATATAACCCAATTCGTAAATCTTAAAGGGATTGTTGGTGAAGATAACTTCACCCCTTGCTCCACCTTCTTCGATCATTTTTATGTATAAATCCCGGTAATTAACAGCTGTTATGGGATGCGTAAAATCGTTTTCCCCTATCTCATTGGAGAAAATAACATCAGGTTCATAATAACTGTCAAGTTGTGCGGAAAAGTCGATGGTTTCCGGCTGTTTCTCAGTACCGTCCAAAAAGTCATGGGCATCCACCATTATTAAATTATGATGCTCCAGGTTAACAGCGATAGCCAAGGCTTTTTCTGCTTCAGGCACATCTTTTTCTATTCCCAAGACTTTTTTAGCTGCCTTTTTTAGATCAGAAAAGGTCACTTCTATCACAGCCAATTTGCCATCGGGTGTTCTCACAGTCAGATCAGCAATGCCTTTTCCCGTTATCTTGCGGATGCTGATAATCTGATAACCTATCTCCTGTAGCTTCAAGCCGGCAACGATCTCCCTGATCAGGACATTGAGCATAGGAGTGTTCCCTCTGGCCTCACTCAAGCTCAGAAGTGTCCTTTTCAGCTTCAAGCGAGTCGATGAGAACTCCACATCAATTACCTCGTTGCCAACCTCATCATGAGGGATCGGAAACTGAACGATAACTTTTCCTCCCCTTGTTGCCATGGCTATGGCTTTTAGGATCAGAGCGAATCGATTGCGGCTGGCTATGGGGCTGATCATCGCCACGGTACTGCCAGGTTTCAAATTCAGCTTCTTTTTAACATCCTCTGCTAGTTCTGAGCAGCTGACATATCGATTCTGGGACCTGGCAACAACCGCCTCAGTAATGCAAATAATATCTTCATCAGCCACTATCCCTTTAACAGCATCAGCTGTAATGGAAGCGATATCATCATTAGGCACAATCAATCCAATTTTCAATCCTATTGCTGCCACACCAGTGTTTGCGGGCAAAGAAAAGTTTTCCATAAAATCCACCCTTTCAATCTGCAATTGGCCGAAATCTAGAGAGTGATCAAAACATATAAACATCACATTCGACACAATATTCATTATCTAAACCAGAGTATAATCCATTTTTTGACGATCTACCGTTTTAATTATAATGTCATTTGCAACTATTCGCAACTTTTTAGATTCGATCTTATAGAAATTAAGCATAAAGCCACTATTGAACCAGGGCAGATATCTTGCTTCTAGATAAAATAGCGCATTTTGAGGGGAAAGAAACAGCCTCCCCAGCAAAAACCCCACCAGGCCTCACCTGAAAACCCTAGTCACCCGGATGAAACCACCTTAGTTAAGCATGCAACACAAATAGCCAACACCGCAATCAACGATAACCGGAAAAACCTACTTTGTCACCAAGATATACAGTGTAGCTGTATAGTTCCTGCGGTCGTAGTACCCCTCTTTGGAATCATCATTGTCAGCATACCTGACCATTGCCAGATGAAAGCCTGGTTTTTCAAAGGTAAAGGCTACTCTTCCTTCACTATCTGTTTCTTTGAGCGCAGGATCTTCACCCTCAGCCATGCCATTGATCAAAGCCACTTCTGTACCGGCTGCAGGTGATCCTTTGGCCGTTACCATTAGTTCAATGGTATCTCCAGCCCTCCAGGGTTTCCAATAAACAGGTGACAACTCTAGATTACCACCCACAGCATGGACATTCCCTTCCAGATCATGCCCCACCGGCACGATAGCACTTGCATACTGGGTAAAAGCGGCGGACTCCAGAGGAAATTCACAATCCTTTTTGGGTACGCTCAGATACTGGCCATCAACCGTTACCGTGGTAATACCATCTGCCTCTATCACCGGCCTGTAAAAACCAGCTTGTTCAGGAGTAAAGGTGAGCTTATAAGCTGCTTCCTCTGCTTCACCAATAGCCAGATCCCTTTTCTCCCCTTGAGGGTCAATAAGATAAGCCTTCAATATCTCTTTCCTGCACAATCCATCGACCTGCATGTTATGCCCCCACTTGTAGAGGACATCTGTCGCTGAATCATGGTGACCATGGCTGGATCTGAATTCCAACCATCCCTCATGGCCCTTGATCACCAGGTGAGTAGTATCACGAAAATCAATCATCTCTCATCCTCCTATCATTTTATTTCCAAATATAATGATTGCAAATCCTGCCTGATCCGAACCTATCTGATAGCATAGGCAGCGTCATCAAGGAGTTTTTTCGCTTCTTCCACATTGTACTCATACCCCTTCAGTCCGCTCCCATAGGGAAGCACCTCCGGAAAGGGACCTGCAGCGGAAATACCGCTACCAGACATGACCTTTTCAGCAAGATCACCCCTATTAACGGCCATGTTAATCGCCCTGCGCACATTGATATCATCCATCCCAGGCCTTTTTAGAGAAAAAATAAGCATGTGCTGCCGCACTGATGACTCACTTAAAACTTTTTTATTTTCATCTTTCTCCAGCACACCACACCCACTTATAAAAATAAAACCACGAAGTCTGTCCTTGATTCATCAAGTCAGGTAGACCTCCGTGGCCTTTTTTCCATATATATTATCTCTTATACTATCTCTCTTCATCCAGATATCCAGCCAATCTGGCTCAAAAAGTGTCTCTTTGAAATTGTAGATACTTGGTTCGCGGCTTCAGCCGCGTAATTATCACGCAATTATTTAAGGAATTCGACATACATCAAGCAATTCCTGCAAATACCTATGAATACAACAAGAGAACTTCCCTAAATCTGAAGTACCCCTAAGTCTACGCCATTTACAACAAACATTCACCCAGCAACAACATCTGTAGTTCACCACATTTATCCCTTATAACCCAGCCCTGTTATGGTTCGGTCCAAAACAATCAGAATATCCTGAGGGTGAATAAGCCCTGACATATGGATACACAGCGGCATTAAATCGTTATCCTCAGATATTCTGCTCCAATAGTGAATCATATTTTGCGTGTGGGTTCCGGTGGGGCTTCCTGCTAATAGCCCCTTAGCTGACGCAACGGAAAGCACTTGCGACATAATCCGTTCAACCTCTCCCAATTGAGCCATAAACGGTTTAAGGGTTTCACTCACCAATGAATTGACACTTGTCAGAATGGTTACAATCGCCGCGGCCAATTGTTTGCGTTTGGAATTGTAACGACCTGAAACAGCCTGGTTAGGCAGAAACCCTCTCTCATAGCTGATCATAAGCGTTCTGTATGAAGAAAGATCTGCTACCTGGGGAAGCTTGTTGTTTCTAAATGCATCCTCCAGTTTGATTATCCACTGCTTCGACTCATCAGCAAAGCTTAGGCTTCTCTCTTCATACAGATCAGTGAGAACAGCCAGGTGACTTTGTATCTGTTGAATTTCTTCTACTGCCAGCAATCTCAACATATTTTACTCCTGAATCAGTTTTTCTTTGCCGCTTTGCTCATCGACCGTTATCCATTCCCAAGCATCCTCAGTGATATCGAGCCTGATAGTGGTGATCACATCTTTGTTGTTCAGGTTCTTCATCTCTCCCGCATTCACTTCAACGTCCAACCGGGTGTTCTTCTTGATATATTTGGACAGATCTTGAAAAATATTATCACGGAGACGGCTTGAAACCTCTGTTTGATTTTTCAGCTTAATTGCCTTAGTTTTACTCGGCCCAAGAACCTGACGATTAAAAGCATCCATCAGACCGTCGGCAATTACCGACATGCGCACAGGCCCCTGCTCCCTTTGCTGCATCTGAGCAAATCCTGTATCGAGCTGCTCGCTCAACTTTTTTCTTCTGGATGCGGACAGTTTTTGATGACCGACATTCTTAAGCTCACTGTCCACCGATTTCAGGAACCCTGATTTCATCTCCTCAAACATTTCCTTCTGTGAAAGTTCACTTGAAATATCTTCTGCACATTTGAGCGCCACAGGAATGTCAACAGTAATATTGGGTAACCGAAACCTGGGGACCGGCATGCATTTTAAAAGAGGATCCCCTCTGTAAAGCTCAGCGATCCGTACTGATTCACGGTCAGCATATTCCCTGGCGACAGTCAGCTCAGATAATAAATAACCTATGTAATCTCCAAGATATGCCATTTTCTACACTCTCTCTTCTCTTTTATCCTGCAGGCTGTATCGCTGCAGATGGTAACGACGCAGGCTGAGACTTAATAGCATCCTCGAGAATACCCAACAGTTTCTCCATGCCTGCAGGCATCTCATCCTGAACAGCACGAACATGAACAGCCATGGAATATGTGCGATCAACTTTGCTGCCTGTGTTTGTCGTGCGCTGGTATGATGTGGAAACATTCAGCTTGGCAGAGAATCCAAAGTATTTAGCCTTTGCTTCGGTAGATGAGTCAACACCAATTTTTGAGGCGGTGTCGCTGGTTGTTACTGAATTTATTTTGGCATTAAAATCGATGGTCGTTTCTTCAACACGGATAAATGGTATCGGCAGCATAGTCAGGATCGGCACTTCCAGCACCATCTGGGAAAATACGGCTGCTTTAGCCTCACTATACGGTGTAAATTCGACTGTAAACTCAGCATCTTTCTCCGGCATTCCACTGATGGTAACTGTGGGCTTTGATGTATAGCCCTTACCTTGATCAGTAACAGTGATGGAGGTAATCTTGCCTTCGCTTACTGTAGCTTCAGCCGTGGCAACTTTTTTAGGGCTGCCTCCGCTGACACTCACTGTGACACTATCGCCGTAGCCCTCTCCGCCATCAATCAGCACGATATTGATGTTGCTCGGTTGCTCCGGCTCATAGGGTTTGACCTCTTTGGGGTACTTGAAGGAAACATAAATCGGATCTCCAGTAACGGCTCCTTCTTCACCTGGTTTAAAGCCAACTGCCTTGATGAAATCAACTGAACTCATGGCTGCCTGGGCTTGCGCTTCGATAACCGCAATCAGGGGACCACCAATCAAGTTTTTAAAATCAAGAGACGCCAGTTCACGACCTATACCCATTACACATCACCCTCCCTTTTAACCCTTTTTTGGTAATCTAGGAAAAAATGGTTATAGGTCATTATACACAATTTAGGCTAACAATACTATTTATTTATATAGCATTTATAAAAATATGTAATTTTTATGGTTATCTTTACAGCTTTCACACCCGATCTGACCCCCCGGGATCCAGGGCATCCCGCAGCCCATCACCCAGCAGGCAAAACCAAATGCTCGAGGCCGTCCCCGTCCATCACCGGGAAAATACCTAATTTTACGGAAAAAAGTAGATCAGCAAGAGACCCAGATTATCCATAACCTTATTATATTTATTATCGACATAAAAGAAATAAATCCTTTTCTTTTTACCTATACAAACAACTGCAAACAAAAAAAGTCCCGGCACTCGCATGCCGGGGAGTGACAATGGGTTAATATTTCAACCGGAACCATTCCGGCCTCATTGAGGTGTCAGGCAAAATATCATTTCTGCTCACCACAATAATAGAGGCGGATGGCTGCGGCACTGTACCATAAAAGTGTTGGGTAAATATCACATCTCCACATAGGTCATCTTCTCTTGAAAGCGCTTCAATATCTTAATCACCGGGGGCCCTAAGAGCAGGTAAAAACATACATTGCTCAGAGCATGCATTGTGTCCATAGGAAAACTTGCCACATATGCGAGAAAAACCGTTTTCCAAGCAAGAGGCTTGATAAAAAAAACGACAAAGTAAAGATTCATCAGCCAACCGAATAGATACCCCCAAGCAGCACTGAAGGAAAGCATGACAGCACGGCCAGACTTGGGTGCCACCTTACCGAGGAACCCTGCAGTGGCTCCAACCAGCCCCCAGAAAAGCATCTGAAAGGGGGTCCACGGCCCCTGCCCCAAAAAGAAATTAGAAGCCAGGGCAGCAATGGCACCAACCATGAATCCGGAACGGGCACCAAAAACATAACCAGACACAATGACCAGAAATGTTGTGGGTTGTACCCCGGGAAGTGGGGCAAACGGCACCCGACAAACAGCAGCCAGAGCGGCCAGAGAGGCAATTAACACCACTTCACGTGAAGAAATGGCACTCCTTTCAAAACTGGCGAAGAATACAACCAATGATGCCAACAAAATAGCTACGGCAAAGGCCTCCCAATTTTGCTGGATAAACGCCAGCTTCCAGACAAGCAGAACCCCTAGCACAGTCACCGACAAGAGAGCCAGGACCACTTTTAATGCCTTGTTGCCTGGTCTATCAACTAACGGATCACCTGGTCTGGCAGACATCCAGGTCACCCCCTGTAACCTTTTCTAATCCCTCATCGACAGTCAGCACATCAGCTGCCGTCCCGCGGAACAATCTGGCCATTTGAGGAGCGTAAAAGATGGACTCTCCCAATATGTCACGAGAGCCATCACAAGCCACCATCCCATCAAAAACCATCACAACCCTGCTGGCGTACTCAGCTGCAAATTCCACATCATGGGTTACCATAACCACTGTCCCTTCAGATGCGGTTATCTCGTGAAGAGAACTGCCCAATTCCTTCTTCAACCTATAATCAATCCCCCGGGTCGGTTCATCCAGAAGCAACAGGGGCGGTCCCGCTACCATGATCGAGGCCAGGGCAACCCGCTGGCGCTCTCCACTGCTCAAATCCCTGGGGTTTTTATGGCGCAAACCGTAGAGATTAAGCCTCTTTAAAATTTCTTCACACTTGCCTTCATCAGCAAGCTGGAAATTATGTAAAGTAAAAAGCAGTTCATCCTCTACAGTATCCTGGAAAAGGTAGTCATTTGGATTCTGAGAGAGATAACCCACCTGCCGGCCCAGTTCATTCAGGGGCAATTGGCGAGTATCTTTGCCAAACAGACGGACACTGCCCCGGTCAGGCTTAAAGAGCCCTGCCAGCAGCTTCAAAAGAGTAGACTTCCCTGCCGCATTGGCACCGAGGATCACAACAAACTCCCCTTCTTCAACACATAATGACTGGCCGCGGATCACCTCCGCCCCGCCAGGGTAAGTGTACCAAAGGTCTTTCCCTTGGAGAACAACTCTATTCTTATCTTTGACAGCAGAGAACCGCTGCCTAGTCTTTGATTTTTCCTGCAAACCAGGTGTTAGGTATTTATTCAGTTCTTGCCTTCCATCCTTCACCGTCAAAGGAATAACCGGACTATTAAGTGAAGCAAAGAACCTGGCGACAGGTGGGATAAAGGGAATCTTATGCCCCACCTGCCAGCGTGCCACATCACCTGGTGGGCCATCACATATAATCTCACCCTGTTCCATCACCAACAGGCGGTCTGCCAGGTGAAAGCACCTTTCCAGGCGCTGCTCAATTAAAACCACAGTATACCCCAGTTCCTTATTCAAATACTCCACAAAATCCAGCAGCTCCCCGGCAGCAACCGGGTCCAGCTGGGATGTGGGTTCATCCAGCACAAGGATCCGGGGATGCATGGCGATCACAGCAGCCAGGGCTACCTTCTGTTTCTCGCCGCCGGACAGGTTTGCGGTGAATTCCTTTTTTAAATGGGCAAGGTTCAGGAAAGTCATAACTTCAGCCACCCGCCTGAACATCTCCTGCCTGGGAACCCCCAGATTCTCCAGACCAAAAGCAATCTCCGCCTCAACTGAAGTCATCACCAACTGCTTCTCTGGGTCCTGAAAGACAATACCCACATGGGAATTCAGGGCCAGCCGCTCATCCCCTTTCAGCTCTTTTCCCTGAAATAAAAGTTTTCCTTGTATCTTCCCACCGTAAAACTCCGGGATCAAACCGGCTAATAGTCTGGCCAAAGATGACTTGCCAGACCCCGAACCCCCGACAACCAGCAGGAACTCCCCTTCATCGATTTTTAAGTTGATATTACGAAGCGCAAGGTCACTACTCTTCGGATATTGGTAATTTAAATTTTGGATCTCAAGTAAGGCCAATGTTTCCACCCCCAGCTCAGAATCAAAGGGAACACCAAACAAAGCATAATGACACCCAGCCAGATAAGATCACTACCTATAATGAAACTGTCTAGCCGGGGATAAAAAGTGAAATCAGCATAACCTTTCCACCGAGCATATATTGCCACGGCAAACGCAGCTAAGCTGCTAAACAAGCAAAGATAATCCCTGGGGCG
>DIQC01000060.1:17453-33045 GCA_002426495.1 Thermacetogenium sp. UBA5472 | reverse complement strand
TGCATAGCCTCCGCTGTCTCTAATGAGCCTTCTAATGAAGTGTAAAGAAGCACCTCTACCAGCCACGAGTACTTCTTGATGCGTTCCCGCAAACTGCCTGAACTGAAATCAACCCCTCGCATCTGCTGCACCTCCCTGGCACCGTAAAGATCCCGTGCAGTAGTCGGAATCATCCTGGTGGCCAGGGAAACCAGCAGTGAGGACTTCCAGGCAAAACGAGAGAAGAGTCCGGTAACCTTATCTGGATGAACAACAGCATTATAAAGGGCAAAAGTAAGAATAATAGCCATCAGGCGAACTCCCATCGTCGCCCCATAGCAGATCGCCTCCAGGGTAATACGCAGCCTGCCGAGCACCGGAAGTTCTGGACCATTGAACAGAACAGTGCTACCGCTCTGAGCAACCAGCGGATTGACAATCATGACAAACACAGCCACCCAGATCCCCATCACAAAAAAGGGCAGGCACTCTTCAACAGCATCTGACACAACAATAGCCAGAATACCGGCCAGGAGAACCCCCAGCAGGTACAGTGGATGGGCTAAGATGAGCGGCAGCAGGAGCAGTGCCGCCAGGTAGGTCAACACAGCTGCTGTATGCACATTTTGTAAGAAGGTGTTTCTGTCTTTGTAGGATAGTTGGTCTAGCATAGGGCCTCCTTTGTCTGTAATCAACTATGCCGCTTGCGCTGATGTTCCGCTGCTGTTTTATGTAAACTAGCATCTATTACACATAGCATACCGTTATGAAAGCAACAGCATTGCATTGTTCACACCAAGCCAATTAAAGCTTGGGAGGTTGATCACCAAATGTGCCGTAATACCAAAGAATGCTATCACCATTGTTGACTGTATAACTAGCTGAACCTGTACCTGGAGGAGGTCCACCATTTACCGCGTACATCCATCCCCCTCCGTTGCTCAAATCCTCACTTACCCCCTTGATTTCTTTTACATAGCCATTGGACTCTACCCTACAAGATACCCCTGTGGCATAGAGGGCATCTAAAGCACTCCCTTTTTCCTTCATATCCACCACTGCTGAAGAATACAATCTATTCGTGTTTTTGTCCACAATGGTTACGCTTACCCGCATATAACCGGCTGCTGGCCCTGTATTCCCCTCAACTTTAGAAGAAGGAGCGGGTTTTTTATCAGGAGAACTATTCTTCTGACTTGCCTGCGTAGAACCAGCTGATGACTGGCTGTCAGAAGAAGTGCTTTTCTTAGAAGAGGTACTCTTCTGTTCCTTATCCTGGTTATCCTCATTTGCATTTTTTGCAGCTTCCTCTTTTGAAGAGTCCGAAACTTTGGGCTCTTCCTCTGCTGCCACAGCAGCCGGTTCTTGCTCTTCTTCACTCAGCTTCTTTTGCTCACTATCCCCACTTTTATCTTTTTCCTCCTGCATATTTGCACTGATTGAGGGCTCTTCTTCTCCCTGCTGACTAGCAGCATACAAAACCGGCACCAACACCCCCAACATGATCACCAATAATAGAATAAGATAGATCTTTTTATTCTTCTTTTTATTCATCATCCACACCCCTATCAGATGTATGCCTCTTGGTGCTACCGCCTAAACTATTTAACTGACTACCTTGAAGTAGGTCTCCCGCTTTTTCGCAAGCGGAACTCTAACGCCAACCAAGTCATTGCATTGACCTCTTAGCAGATCATTCTTGCTTAAATAGGGCTCAGAGGCAGGCCTGAGAAGAGGGAAAACTCAGCCCACCCCGGAAACCCATAAATAAACTCGATTCTACTGCCTGGCCTTGCCGTTCGTTTATACAAAGCCATAAGGAAAACACCTACTTACTTTAGCTCAGATTAAGTCAGCACTTTTCTGCGCACAATCACAATTAAGGCTCCTGCACCTAACAGTACTGCTGTCGCAAGGAAGAAAAGTGTATTATTATCACCTGTTTTGGGATTAGAACCATTTTTCATGTCCTTATCCTGTTGGTCAGTACCACCTGTCTTGTCATGCTGCCCCTGATCCGTTCCATTAACATCCTGAGGATCGCCCGGCTTCGGGTCATCTGAAGGTGTTATTACGTCTTTATCGTCTTTATCTTTACTGCCAGCGATAACGTTAATACTGCCTTTGTAAGTCACCACATCAGGATATCCTGTTTCATTCTTGTTGGTAATGATGTAAGGAAGGGAACCAGCCTCAGCAGCCGTAAAGGTAACCTTGCCATTTTGAGAATTATATTGCTTATCCCCGACCATCACCGTATATTCCCCAATGGACTCTAACTCTTCTGCAGTCAATTCTACCAGGCCAGCCATCCAGTCGTATTTCATGGCTTTAATGGTCATCGTGATATCTTGACCGACAAGCGGTGACTGCGGGTCAATGCTCACTACCGGGAAGAATGTCTTCGGTGCCCATGTACTGTCCATTGCACCGTTATAGAAAATAACCTGATCCTCATCCCGGACATTATAGTCTCCAGCACCTTCAGAAAACGCTCCCTGTTCGATAGATCCATCTCTGATGACATAGTACATCCAACTGGTGCTGATCTCACCTGATATCTGTTTGCCGCTCTCGTCCAGAATACTAGTGATAAAGTCATCAGGAGCAACTACATTTTGCTCCCCAACTGCTGCTTTAAGGGCATCAAGGGCTGTACCTTCTGTTACAGTCACTGTTTTATCAGCAAGACTTTCGGTTAATCCTTCAACCCTGACCCTAACTGTCGCTTCAGCTGCTTCATCGCCGGTATGCCTTTGGCCGGTCTTTACAGTATAAGTTATACCTGCGGTTACCATATCAGCAACTGCCTGCAGAGCTTGTTCAGTTGCCATACCATTATATTTAGTTTCTGATGTCGCATGAACGAATGACCCGTCCTCCAGCTGGAAGGAAAAGAGGGCATCGATCATGTTCCCTTTTTCTTGTTGCCAGTCGCCTGAAGTGATATTTTTCTCACCACAGGCAAGCAATCCCCTGATTACAGCAGCTGCAGACTCTGGGGCTTCTTGACCCCAGCTAGCAAACCCTCCGTCAGACAGCTGCATTTTTTTCAAGCACTCTATGGCTTTATTAACAACAGCTGAAACACCGGCAATATCTTTGTGGGGTGCAATGGCCATCAGCACTTCACCGGTAATATCCGGATCTGCTGTATCACCAAAAAGGCCAAAACCGCCATCGGCTTTCTGTTTAGTTAAAATGACTTCCATGGCCTTGCCAATGTCATAATTTCCCCCGGCTGTATCTAGCGCAATAACAGCCCAAGCCTGCTGGTTAATCAAGGAACTAAAACTGCCATCATCTTTTTGCTTTGCAGCCAGTTCGGCCACTAGATCCCTGCCCCCAACATCTTTTGGATTCTGACCTGCAGCCAGCATGCTAAGGGTTTTCCCTGCGTAATCAGTTGGCTGTGATTTCTCATTAAGTTGATCTGCCTTCCAATCAGGCAGCGTCCAAGGAGCCGTTGACACATCCTGTCCGGCTGCGTTGAGAGCAACCACTTCTCGCCAAGTGCCCAAATTGGTTTTGTTCTTGGAGTAATAACCGACAATCCCATCCCTGGCATCCTGAAGTGAATTTCCTGTGACTTCGGTTCCTGCAGCATACCCGGGCATAACCATCACAAACAAAAAACAAACCGTTAACAATAATGCAATACTCTTTTTCCTACGAAAATGAAACATTATTACCCCTCCTCATTTGTACAATTGCATAACAACAGATCAAAAAACCCCGGCCCTATTGGGATCCGGGGTATCTGTCAGAATAGAATTAATCCAAACAAAAAACCACCTCCCTATCACGCGTAGAGCAGTGTGACTGATAGATGACAGGTAGGTCTCCTGGCTTGGGTTCATATTGCCCCTGCGCCTTCCCATCCTACATGCTCTGTTGAGCATTGGACAGTGGCATTGGTACAAGGACAATCCCCCTTACAGTGGCGGGACCGCGCCGGACTCGCACCGGCTTCCCTAAACCTGTTCTCTTCAATATTCAATTGTATTTATATATTCATCAAATTATATATTCAACAGTACCATATAAAATCCTGCTTACTCAAAAAAAAATATTTCTATCAACCGATACCCCGTTCACGCCACATAAAGTAAAACATGGTAACAAATATAACAATCAGTATCACAGCCATGATACGTCCGTCAAGGCCTGCAGCTTTACCCAGCCCAGTCTGCACAGTACCCCATCCAATATAGGCAAACACCCACACAATCTCTACCTTCATCACGTTCAGCATCAACCGGGCATTGTAGTACTGCTCCCAGGCGTTTTTTTCTGTGATCTCTGTATTATAGTTATAAATATGAGGAAGATAATGAAACACTGTAAACATCAAGTACATACCGATATTTACAACAAGCAGGAGAATTAATGAGCTCTTACCCCCCCAACTATCTGCCTCCCCGGAAAATCCAAAATGAGTAGGTATTGTTTCCGGTAGAGCAGGCCAGTAATAGACTAGAAGCAAGACATGAAATAAGATGCCCAGAATAGCCAGCACCTCAAGAATTACTTCCAAGCGGGAGCGGGGTATCTTCAGAACGGGGCGTCCTTTTTTATAACTCCTAAACATCTTTATATCCTCTCAAAAAAATTAATACCCAATTTGATAAATTCAACATTGACTAGTATTTATCCTGTATAATTTTGAATCAATCTATTGCTTCATGTAAATAGTAGTATTGCAGAACCGTCCCAGCGCGCGGTCCGCAGAACGCGCGGAAGAACCGTCCCCGTGATCGGTCCCTTCCTGCCCATCTTTTAACATACAGCATCCCTAAATAGAGAGGCTAATACTAGCGTATAATGCTATTCAATATTTAGAAAACAATATTGATCATGGGATTGAAGCCCTTTAACCTTTAGCTCGACAGGCTGCCGGAAAAGAGGACCGTCAGTAATAACTGTATGGAACTCTCCGCTTTCCCCGCACGCATCGACCCCTTTGCTTTCCAGTTCATCGATCAATTTCCTGTCCAAAATTCTGCCCAGGTAATGCCTGTCCATTTTTTCTTCATTAACAGTTACGATGACAGCCTGAAAGCCCAAGTCGACTAATTCGGCAACTATCTCCCGGCGAGGCCGCCCCCAGAGAGGGAGATAAGCTTTCATCTCTGCCGCACCACAGGCATTCTCCTGCCAATTTCTGTGCTCCTCCAGATCGATATCACCGAAAACGCCAAACTGGATCCCTTCAATTTTGAACTTCCGCAGCTGGTCAATAAAAACTTTTTCATAGCTATCCCAGGTTGCAGCACCAGTTATTAAGACTACACCTAAAGATGCCGCCTGCTGCCGCAGAATCCTCAATGGAAGAGCATGGGATCTGGAGCGTTCACCCTCTTCGGACAGCATTGTAAAAAGATAGCGTGGCTTCCCCCCTGCCTGTACCGCGTGATAAAAGGCCAAGCAGGAATCTTTCCCCCCACTCCAGGAGGAGAAAAAGGGACGGTTATTGATAGTACAGTTCACTTTTACTCCTCTCTTCATGTGCAAAACACCCGCTAATTAATGCATATCCCCGGAATTTTCTAATAATGCTATTAGCTGAGCCAGTTCCGTTGTCTCCAACATCTCCAATTTCCCCTGACCACCAAAAGTGGTGTAATCCGGCTGAATAGGCAGTGTAGCCAGAACAGGGATACCGATTTCAGCAGAAACCTGTTCACCCTTTGGCTTACCATAAGGATAGATCACTTCGCCGCACTCAGGGCATTCCAGATAAGCCATATTTTCCACCAGTCCAATAATGGGTACTTCCATCATATTGGCCATGCGTACCGCTTTTTTAACAATCATGATCGCCAGATCCTGTGGTGAGAAGACGATAACCACTCCATCCAAAGGTAGTGTCTGAAGAACAGTCAGTGGCACATCTCCGGTTCCGGGTGGCAGATCCACAAACAGGTAATCCAGTTCTCCCCAATCTACTTCCTCCCAGAACTGTTTAATGGCACTAGCCAGTATTGGACCCCTCCAGATCACGGCCTCATCTTCACGTTCTAATAAGAGATTGATAGACATCACTTTGATCCCCATGGAAGTCTGAGGAGGTATCATTCCCTTTTCACTATTTCTAACACTTCCACTCTTGAGCCCCAGCAGCCGAGGAATACTAGGGCCAGTGATATCAGCATCCAAAATGCCTACCTTATGGCCATTTTTCGCCATAGCACTGGCCAAAAGGGCACTGACTGTAGACTTTCCCACCCCGCCCTTGCCGCTCATGACTGCAATCACTGATTTGACATCATCTCTGACTGAGATCATGCTCTTTTTCTCGCAATCTTGTTCACAGTTTTCTGACTTTGAAGTACAAGAATCGCACGCAGACTTTTGCTTTGCCACGTATAGACCTCCCCTGATTAAGTTTCATTCATAAAATAAATAGTAGTGGCATATGCCCCTCTCTAATTTAACACATTAATCGAGCAAATACCACTCTTTCAAGCCCCCCAAAAACAAAACATCTGACCATGCATTATTTTATCAAAGAGAGGGACAAGTGTTAAGTGAAAGAAAGCAAAGTTTTGCAGGATTTTCCGGCACACAACAACTTAACTTGTTGCAATACCTCATTTATTACTTTAGAAAAAAAATGCGCCACTTTGGTTCATAAGCGCATTTCCTGAAAATTATTAAATGGTTTCCATCTAATGGCCTAATGGTCACATACATTGGGGCCTGTTTTCAAAATTCCCTTGATAAACGCTACCAGGGCATCGTCAATAGGCCCGCTGGCACCTGAGATCACCTTAATATTTTGCTGCGCAAAAAGATCCTGGGCCCGTGAGCCCATTCCTCCGGCAATCACCACATTAACTCCTTCACCAGCTAATAGGCGTGGCAGCAAGCCCGGCTCGTGTGGGGGTGCATCCAACACCTTTTTGTTGAGCACCTTACCATCTTCTACTTCTGCAATCGTAAAACTCTCGCAATGTCCAAAATGAGTACATATGTTGGAGCCTTCAGACGGAACAGCAACCTTCATTATTTATATCCTCCCCTTAATGTTTTCTTTTCTTATTGTAAAATATGTTCCCTGACATTTTCCCAAATCTCTTCAATGGCTTCCCCTGCTTTGGTTTGTAATAAATGCTCAACAGGCAGATCCTGTTTATAAACATCCATAACCTGAGGGTCAAAAGGGATTTTTCCAACCAGGTTAATGCCTTCATCTTCACAGTATTTCTCAATATTCTTGCTCATTTCAGGGCTTAAATCCCACTTATTGATACAGACCAGGGCTTTAACATTAAAATGCTGTGTTACTTGATGAATCCTTTCTAAATCGTGCCTCCCAGAAACAGAGGGTTCAGACACGATCAGGGCAAGATCTGCCCCAGTGAGAGAAGCGATGACTGGGCAGCCGATCCCCGGCGGGCCGTCGATCAGCAGCAAGGGCTCATCTTGCATTATTTTTTCAGCGTTTCTGCGCACCTCTGTTATCAATTTCCCTGAGCCTTCGGCACCGATTTCCAATAGAGCATGCGAAAAAGAACCGTAATCTGTTTTGGAAATCATGGTAGCTCCTGTGGTAACCTCTTCAAGCCGCAGAGCTCCTGTGGGACAAACAAAAACACAGACACCACAACCTTCACAGCCGGTGGGCTCTACCTCCATATCCCTAATGGCATTAAACCGGCAGTATTCCTCGCATTTCCCACACTGTTCACATTTTTCAGCATCCTTGACCGCCATTTTTGCCCCCTTATACTCCCTCTTCTTCATAATTTGGGGATTGAGCAGCAGATGTTGGTTAGGGGCTTCCACATCAGCATCTGCGACAACCTTTTCACCGGCTAGGACAACAAAGCCGGCGGTTACCGTTGTTTTACCTGTTCCACCCTTTCCGCTGGTAATCACTAATTGGCGCATAAGCATTTCTCCTTGATAGACAGATAGGTTTCATAGAATTTTTCCTGCCAGTTAGGCAACACTTTGCTAAAGGGGATGCCCTTGGCCCCCAGTGAGGCCAGGCTTAAACTGAATTCGATCTCCAACATGATAGGTACATTTTTCTCCTGACAGAGTTCACTGATGATGCTATCATCATCTCCGGCACGGTTGATCACCACACCATGAGGTATCCCTAAATGCTCTACCATCTCTAGGGCAAGCCCCAGATCATGGCGCCCAAAGGGTGTGGGTTCTGTAACCAAAAGGGCAAAGTCGCTACCCCGCACAGCCTCTATCACAGGGCAGGATACACCCGCAGGAGCATCGATAAGCACCACACTGTCTTTTAGATCAGCCAACCCCTCTTTAAGAGCGCGTGTCACCGGCACTGCGAAAGGCTCTCCGATGTTTAGCCTTCCCTGCCAGAAACCTACAGCTTCCGCACATCCCTTTTCCACCACACCGATCTCTCTGCTGACCTCTTTGATCGCCTCTTTGGGGCAAACGAGGGTACACCCACCACAGCCATGGCAGAGCTCAGGAAAGGTCAGCACAATTTCTTGAGCAACAGCTAGTGCATTGAACTGGCAAAATTCAGAGCACTCACCACAGTAGTCGCACCGCTCCTCATCGATCTCAGGAACAGGAAGGGAAACCGGCATAGACTCATCCAACACCGGCTTTAAATAGAGTCCGGCGTTGGGCTCCTCCACATCGGCATCCAGCAAGAGTACCTTTTCGTTCTTTGCTGCCAGGGAGACAGCCATGTTAACCGCTGCAGTGGTCTTCCCGGTGCCTCCTTTGCCACTTAAAATAGAGATAATCATCGGGAACCCTTGCCTCGGTTGGCCTTGCCAGGGGTTGTGACTTCTTTCAGTTCTCCCTTTTTATAAAGCTCCAGCACTTCTTCGATACTCTTTTCAGATGCCTGATAGATCTTTATTCCTCCTGCAGCCAGTACATCAAAAGCGTTGGGCCCACAATGCCCGGTAATTACCGCTTCTGCCCCCTGCTTCATAACCGCTTGTGCTGCCTGAATCCCAGCCCCTCCTCCCGCGGAAACTCCCGGATTATCCATGGCTTCAAACTCCTCTGTATCCGGATCCACCAGTATAAAGTAATTGCATCTACCGAAACGAGAATCCATCAGAGATTCCAAATCCTTCCCAGTCGCTGATACTCCAATTTTCATCCACCATAACCTCCTAGTTAGGTTGTCTTTTGATCTGCGCTTATCGGGCATATGCCCTTTACGATTTAAATCTACCACAAAGGTTAGAAAAAAACAAGTGCTAAATAAACCTATCTAATAAAAATGGAACAGAAAAGAGCCTTAAGGGATTGCCCAAGGCCATATATCCCAATACCGGCATAGGCTAACACAGCCTGCCGCTCCAGGCCAAGGATCTCTGCTTCGCTTCGCTAAACGGCTGCTGTGCCGTTCTGTACTATAAATCTATGCATCGTTCATGCTAAGGCCGGCTTAATACTTCAGCCCCGGCTCTTTTTGCATAGAATAGGCTTAATGAGTTGGTATGAAATAAGCCATCCTCGCACAGATGCGGAGATAGCTTAAATACCGAAGCAAGAAGCAAAAGAACCATCCCTTTGCTTCATCCTATCATCTATAACAAAACGTTATGTTTCGCATAGCAGGAATTTCGCTTCAATAGGAATAATTTATAACATATTGCTATGTCTTTCATAATATTTCTGATTACGGGGAGGGGATTATTACTTGAGTCGTAGGGATGGGTTGATCGTTGGTGGAGGTTTATTGATTGGAGTTATTGCAGGGTTATTGGTTTATTTTGGCAACCCACAAAATATGGGGTTTTGTATCGCCTGTTTCTTGAGAGACATAGCTGGGGGTCTGGGATTACATCGGGCAGGTGTCGTCCAATATCTGAGGCCGGAAATACCGGGTCTGGTATTGGGAGCCACTCTTGCCGCACTGATTGGTCATGAATTCAAGAGCAAGGGCGGTTCAGGAACTTTAGTCAGGTTTTTGTTAGGTATCCTGATGATGATTGGTGCACTGGTTTTCTTAGGCTGCCCGCTGCGGATGCTGCTTCGTTTAGGCGGCGGAGATCTCAACGCAGTTGTGGGATTGCTTGGTTTTATTGTTGGTATTGCAGTAGGAGTATGGTTTCTCAAGGGCGGCTACAACCTGGGGCGTGCCCAGAACGGATCAGCTGTTGCCGCATGGATTATGCCTTTATTATCTGTTGTGATTGTTCTGCTTGTAATTCTTAAGCCAGTATTTAATGCTGACGCTGGCGGGCCTATCTTCTTCAGCGCCGAAGGGCCAGGTTCCATGTTTGCACCAATAGCCATCAGCTTGGCGGCGGGGCTTATCGTGGGATTTATTGCCCAGCGTGCCCGCCTCTGTTTGAGTGGAGGCTTCCGTGATTTTGCTCTTACTAAAGACACCTATCTGCTCAAAGGCTACGGAGCAATTTTCGTCGGTGTACTTGTTGTCAATTTGATACTTGGGTATTTCACTCTGGGTTTTGCCGACCAGCCTATAGCCCATACAGACGGGATTTGGAATTTCCTGGGTATGACTCTGGTGGGTCTGGCTGCAATACTTGCCGGAGGCTGTCCACTGCGCCAGCTAGTCATGAGTGGCCAGGGTGACACTGACGGTGGCGTCACAGTTCTAGGAATGGTAGCAGGTGCCGCCATAGCACATAACTTCGGCATGGCCAGCAGTGCTGCCGGGCCAACCTATTATGGGATAATCGCTGTGATCATCGGCTTGATCATTTGCACCTGTATAGGATGGGCCTGCCGTGAGGCCTAACATAGGTTTCCAATCGAAGGATAGGATTAGAGGGAGGCGTTTCTCTTGAGCGATGTCGTTGATGCCAGGGGCTTAAGCTGTCCTCTGCCTGTATTAAAGGCAAAGGAAGCAATAGAAAAAGGTGAGGAAAAGATTGAGGTCCTGGTCGATAATAACACAGCACTAGAAAATATAACACGTATGGCTGAGAATAAAGGGTTTACAGTAGAGTCTCAACAAAATGCCGATGGAGATTGGCAGATCTTTATCAGTCGGTGAAATTCTTAGGCATCGGTGGTGTCCTAAGTAAATGTTAAGATGTCCCCAATAGAGGTCGGAAATTATCAGGAACGCCCGCCAGTTCCGTAATTAAGATGATTCGGCCTCTATTTTCATTACCCGCCGGTATCACTGCGGCGGTATGGGTGAAAGGAGGGAGGGGGAAACACCTTAATGGGTTCCCCCCTTAACAATGGGAATGACAGTAACTTCATAACTCATCCTTGACCTTTGCGAGAGGCTTACACCAAGTTAGCAACAAGTTAGTAAGCTAGATGGGCATATGCCCAATATTAATACAACATACCTTTTGCCTGTTAATCAAGTAAAAAACATCTAATTTAGACAGAAAAAGAGCCGCATCGGTCCATGAAATAAGCCATCCTCGCACTCACACAAATGCGGAGATGGCTTAATTGTAACCCTTTTCTTTTGCCAGCCAGGCATTCTCTGGACAATTAGTGATAAACTGTCCGCACGATACAACCTAGAAGGCGGGAACGCAGCTGCCCTGGTACGTTTTTTCTAGAAACTCCTTAACCTCAGAGGACTGCAGGGCTTCGCCCAATTTTTTGATAGCCTCATTATCTTTCTTTTCGGCTTGCACCACCAGTACATTAGCAAAGGGTGAATCCTTAGGCTCCATAAAAATAGAATCGGTGACCGGGTTAAGATCTGCCTCAAGTGCGTAGTTACTGTTGATGACACAGGCATCTAGATCTTCCAAGCTGCGGGGAAGCATGGCAGCATCCATCATCTGAATCTTTAGGTTTTTCGGGTTTTCAACGATATCTTTGTCTGTTGCGGCCAATCCTGCCTCTTCATCTACTTTGATGATGCCGGCAGTCTGCAGAACCATCAGGGCGCGTCCACCATTGGTGGTGTCATTGGGAATCCCTACAGTGGCACCATCGGGTAGGTCTTCAAGCTTTTCATATTCACTTGAGTAAACACCCATTGGTTCATTGTGAACTTTTACTGTCCAGACCAAATCGGTGTCATTCTTCTCATTGTATTCATCTAAATAAGGGATGTGCTGAAAGAAGTTGGCGTCAATCTCCCCATCGTTAAGAGCCGGATTCAATAATATATAATCTGTAAATTCCTTAATTTCCAGATCGATGCCTTCTTCCTCCAACATGGGCTTGACAACTTCCAGAATTTCAGCATGAGGCTGTGCCGTAGCGCCCACCACCAGTTTGGCAGATTCAGCATCTCCATTTGTATCCCCATTCCCACAACCAGCAACTAAGCCGATGAGCAGAGCAAAGCAGCAGATAAGTGATAAAACCCTCTTTTTCATTTCATTACATCCTCTTATTACTTATCTTCGCAGCCAGAGTATCCCCCAGCATCTGCACTAACTGTACAAGAACAACCAACACGATAACGGTTATCCACATAATTCCATTCTCATAACGCTGATAGCCGTAGTAGTAGGCCAGCGTTCCTAAACCACCCCCCCCTACAATGCCTGCCATAGCCGAATAGCCGACCAGGTTAATCGTTGTGATGGCAACCCCCAAACTAAGTGAGGGCATAGCCTCTGGCAGCAGCACCTTCGTTATCACCTGCCAGGCATTGGCTCCCATAGAGAGAGCAGCCTCGATAAGACCCCATTCGATTTCCTTTAAAGATGTCTCCACCAAACGAGCAACAAAGGGGATTGCAGCCAGAGTAAGAGGAACAATAGATGCAATAGTACCGATTGGTGTTCCTACGATCAGGCGTGTCAGAGGAATAATCAGAATAAGGAAAATGATAAAGGGCACTGATCGCACAGCATTAACAATAGAACCGAGAACAGTGTTGACGCTTTTATTTTCTACAATATGGCCCTCAGAAGTAGCAACAAGGATCACGCCCAGGGGCAGTCCAACAAGATAGCTGAGCACAGTGGAGATCATCACCATATAGATAGACTCCCAGGTAGCTAACAAGACTTTGTCCGCCATCCAAGCATTAGCTCCGAGAAAATCAAACACCTCTGATCACCTCCACTTCCAGACCCTGCCCTTTAAGATAGGCAAGCCCTTCATTAATATGATTAGGCAACCCCGTCAGTTCCAGTGCCAGATACCCAAATGGGGTTTCTTTGATATAGTCTATATTTCCATATAAAATATTGGCATCAACATCAAACTTCTTGATCATAGAGGAGATCAAAGGTTTACCTGCAGACTCACCGATAAACGAAACCCGAATCAGGAGTGAGTCATGTCCGGTTTCCAATGCAGCCCTGCCCTGCAGCATTTGCTCAGGAACATCATTGTTGACAACCGTGCCTATAAAACTGCGGGAAGTGTCAGTTTGTGGCTTAGAAAAAATGTTGACAACCTTTCCCACTTCCACAATCTGCGAATCGTCAATGACAGCCACTCGGTCACAGGTCTGTTTAATTACATTCATATCATGAGTGATCAGCATAATCGTCAAACCTAACCTGTGGTTAATATCTTTAAGCAGTCCAAGGATAGAACGGGTAGTTTGGGGATCCAAAGCCGATGTGGCCTCATCGGACAGCAGAAGCTTCGGTTTGTTAGCCAAGGCCCGGGCGATGCCCACCCGCTGTTTCTGACCACCGCTCAGCTGCGCTGGGTAAGAATCTGACCTGTCCTCTAAGCCGACCAACTCCAAAAGTTCTTCTACCCGCTGGGTTGCCTCTTTCTTAGGAAAACCGGCTATTTCCAGAGGAAACATCACATTATCGTAAACCGTCCTGGAAGATAGCAGGTTGAATTGTTGAAAGATCATGCCGATCTTCTGTCTGGCGGAGCGCAGTTCACTGGATTCTAGAGTAGTAATATCTACGCCATCAATAACAACTGACCCACTCGTGGGCTTTTCCAGCATATTGATACAGCGAATGAGGGTGCTCTTGCCGGCACCGCTCAAACCGATAATTCCAAAAACCTCTCCTTTTTCTACATGTAGACTGACTTCATCCAAGGCCAATATTTCCTGGCTTGAGGTGGTAAAAATTTTGGTCAAGTTTCTAACTTCGATCAAGAAAAAATCCCCCTCTAAAAAACTAACTATTAAGATATCTATTGCTGTAAATAGGGGTATTAAAACATATTTTTATAATATTTTAATTATCCTCAATTATATTTATAGTTTCTATACCCTGTCAATGAAACCTATTTCGCTCTTTACTAACTCTAAAACCCGAGGTAGACTCCCTTCCACATCCGGAGTCAGCTCCATCCCCAGATCGATCTCTTTTGGTTCTACACCGATAATCACAACTGATGGTGTATTCTCTTCTAACAGGGCAAGATCCTGCAATACGACCATAATTCCTATGTCATGCAAAGAAAGCGTATCCTCTATAGATTGTTCACCACAGTCCTGTGGGGTCAACCTATAAATAGCCCCCGGCTCGCCTCCTCCCTTGATGGCATCGATAATAACAATCCTCTCCGCACCGGTCATATATGGAAGCAGGTCACAACCTGCTGTTCCCCCATCTACCAGTTCTACATCTTTAGGTAAATGCCCCTCGAGAGCCCGGATGGCATGCACCCCAATGCCGTCATCCTTCATCAGCAAATTGCCAATTCCCAATACAACCTTTTTTCCCATCTGTTATCCCCCTTTTGATTAGACAGGGCATATCCTATATTATACTGTGTGCGGAAGTTTTACGCCACTATAACAGGAGCGTGACAAGGGGACGGGGGTCTTGTCACACCATGTGTCAGGCCCCCCGTCCCTTTGACACCTTTGACAATTCCCTTTACACATTTGACACACAAAAAAGTCCAATCACGGGAACCGTCCCTGTGATTGGACCAGTTAGATATTATCAGTTCCATTCAATACGTCAGGACTATTAGTCCATCAAATCAGGGCCACAGCTGGTCCCCAAACGGGTAGCTCCCGCCTTGATCAAAGCAATGGCCTTTTCCCTTGTTCTGATTCCGCCGGCAGCTTTGATCTGCAGCTGGCCCTGCGCAGCTTGATGAAACAGAGCAACATCCCCAACCTTTGCCCCTCCGGGACCAAAACCTGTGGATGTCTTGACAAAATCCGCACCGGCAGATCGAATTATCTCTACAGCCGTGCTTTTTTCTGGTTCAGTGAGGTAACAGGTTTCAATGATCACCTTGACCACCACCCCCTTCTGGCCAGCGGCAACCTGGACGACAGAGGAGATCTCATTTTCTACAGCATCCCACTGCCCATCTTTCAGATAACCGATATTGATTACCATATCAAGCTCCTGGGCTCCCTCGGCAAAAGCGTTTTCTGCCTCGAACACCTTGGCCGCCCTCGTTTGAAAACCCAAGGGAAACCCCACCACAGTAACCACACGCACCTGGCTCCCTTTTAGCAAAGAAGAGACGAACCGCACTCTGCTGGGAGGTATGCAGACACCATAAAATCCATACTCTAATGCCTGACGGCAGAGGCGCTCATAATCACTCTCCACCGCCTGCGGCTTGAGCAGGGTATGCTCAATATAACCTGACAATTTATCTTTCATCACCTTAACACCTACCTTATAATGAAAGTCGGATGGGAATTCTGAAATGGGAAATCGGAGGCAGTCTGAAGCCAAGTGTTGAGGGTCAATCACCGGCAATCACCAGAACCGTCAGACTGTGTGACAACTCCCTAAATCATCAG
>DIQC01000060.1:10711-17272 GCA_002426495.1 Thermacetogenium sp. UBA5472 | reverse complement strand
ATTGGTGCTCCATATCCCTAAAATGAACCGGTATTTGATCATAAGTGATGGAAAAGGTCAAAATGGTTTTAGCACAGTCTTCCGTCCCGCTGATCGCGCGGAGGAACCGTCCCCGTGATTGGTCTAGTCGTAGCCGAATGAGCGGAGGGCTGTTTCGTCATCCCGCCATGACTTCTTGACCTTCACCCAAAGTTGCAGGTAAATCTTGTTGCCAAAGATGGCTTCCAGCTCCTGACGGGCACGCCTACCGATCTCCTTCAACATCCTACCCCCGCGGCCGATGATGATGCCTTTTTGGGAATCACGTTCCACATAGATCACAGCGTTTAAATCGAGCAACCCATTTTCCCGCTCTTGCATGTTTTCGATAACCACAGCAACTGCATGAGGTATTTCCTCTCTGGTGAGTTGTAAGACCTTTTCCCGAATAATCTCTGAGGCAACAAAGTTTTCCGGTTGATCGGTCACCATTTCAGCAGGATAAAAGAATGGGCCTTCCTTTAAACTACCGGCAATCGCTTCCTTCAAACTATCTAAGTTCTCTGCAGTCAAGGCAGAGACCGGTATAATATCTCTAAATTTATACCTTTTCGAGAACCAATCGATCATAGGCAGGAGTTCTTGTTTTTTGATAAGGTCTATTTTATTTAATACCAGAATAACGGGCGTGCTGATGCCTTGCAGCTGTTTGAGTATATACTCCTCCCCAGAGCCGGAATAAACAGAGGCATCGGCAACATAAATCCCTAGATCAACCTCTTCCAGGGTTTCCTGAGCTAAACGTGTCATGATAGCCCCCAGTTTATGGCGCGGTTTATGTATTCCGGGGGTATCGATAAAAACAGCCTGAGCATCTTCTGTGGTTAAGATTCCCAGAATGCGATTTCTGGTTGTTTGGGGCTTGTCTGACACAATGGCAACCTTATGGCCTACAAATTGATTGAGCAGTGTCGATTTCCCCACATTTGGCCTGCCAATGAGGCAGGCAAATCCTGATTTAATAGCAATCACCCCACTTTTATCACTTTTTATCACTCTTATCTATTGCTTAAAGGCTTAAAATAAAAGGCTGCAGGTAAAAGCTCACTTAACTGAGCTTCCTCTACTTCCCCTTGATCACCCTGCCTAATAATCCGTATCTCAGGAGCAAACTCCGCCAGGCACTGCAGGCATGCTCCACAGGGCCAGACAGGAGTTGATGCCCAGAGAGCCAAAACTTCAAACTCCCTACAGCCTTCTGAGATCCCCTTAAAAAGAGCCACCCGTTCAGCACAAACTGTCAGGCCAAAGGAGGAGTTTTCCACATTGCAGCCGGTAAATACAGTGCCTTCCCTGCTAAGAATCGCCGCTCCCACCAAAAAACCCGAATAGGGAGCATAAGCAGAAGCAGATGTCCTTCTAGCCATTTCTATAAGTTCCAGATCACCGATCCCCTTCATCACTGGCCCTCCTTGTATACTATAAGCAGCAGCCGATTTAAACGTAAACCCAGTTGCCTACTGGACATAACTCCGCTGACATCACACCGCTACTCTTTATATGAACAACAGGCTGTATAAGTGCGGCCCAAAAACAATAACGCCAATGACCACAGAATTGATGGCAGCAACTAAAACCGCTCCGGCGGCAACATGCTTGGCCATACGAGCACCAGGATGATAGGTTTTAACATAGAGATCAATCGTTTTTTCGACAGCTGTATTAAACATTTCCGCTACCAGAACCAGAGTAATAGCAAAAATCACAAGGGCAAACTCCACAGGATTTAAACCCAGCAACCAGGATGCTATCAGGACAATAATGGTTGCCAGCAGGTGAATCTTCATATTCCTCTGGGACACTACACAATACCAAATGCCTGCCCCCGCTTCCCGGAAACTGTCTTTAAATTTTCGTTCTGCCATCCTCATCATGCTCCTCGATGAGACCAATTATACCAAGCACCTTTTTTTCTTTGGCTCTCATATTCTTCCGTTCGTCCTCTGTCTGATGGTCATATCCCAGGAGATGCAACAGGCCGTGGATAGAAAGAAAAACCATTTCTCTGACCAGAGAATGGCCATATTCATCAGCTTGCTCTAAGGCACGGGGCACAGATATAACTATATCCCCCAATAGAACTTCATCAGTAAAATCAACAAACTCATCTTCGCTATCCAGCATAGGAAAGGACAATACATCTGTTGTATCTGGAATCCCACGATAGCGACTATTGAGATCCGCCATCTGTTGATCATCGCACAGAACCATACTCACTTCTGCCGTATCGATAAAATCATGAGAGAATTCTTCTTCCTCTAAGATCTTTTCCATTGCTTCCCTGATCAAAGTCATGATCTCTGCTTTGACTTCAACCTGGCATTGCTCCTTACTGATTAACAGCTGCACCCTTTGATTTTCCCCTTTCTAATTCTGAAATCAAGGCTGCCTCCGGGTACTCGATCCGAGAATGGAATATCCCGCCCAGTACACGCACAAAGGCGATAGCAATCTCATTTAAATCCTTGAGGGTCAGGTCACACTCGTCAAACTGCCCATCATTTAATTTATCTTTAATGATTTTTCTGATCATACCCTCCATACGGTTGGGGTTAGACTTTTGTAAGGATCGGACCCCTGCCTCCACACTGTCGGCCAACATCACTAGAGCCGCCTCCTTGCTCTGAGGCTTAAGAGAATCATAACGATATTCATCTTCTGTAACCAGCTCCGGATGCTCACTCTCCAGTGCCCTTTGATAAAAATAAGCGATAAGGCTGGTGCCATGATGCTGTTCAATAATCTCTTGGATAGCAGGAGGCAGCTTGTATTCACGGGCTAGTTCCAACCCATCTTTCACATGTAATCTAATGATCAGTGTGCTCAAACTGGAAGCGAGTTTATCATGGGGATTATCCCGGGACATCTGATTTTCAATAAAGAAATAGGGACGCTTGAGTTTACCGATGTCATGGTAATAAGCCCCCACCCGTACCAGAAGAGGATCTGCGTGAATAGCCTCTGCAGCCGCCTCTGCCAGGTTACCCACAAGAATGCTATGGTGATAAGTACCAGGCGCCTCCAGCAGCAGACGCTTGAGTAAAGGCTGACTGGGGTTAGACAGTTCCAACATGCGAACTGTACTGGTGACTCCAAAAGCCCCCTCCAGATAGGGAAGCACACCCAACACCAGCATCGAACAGACAATCCCGTTGATGGCACCCATGCCCATACCGAGCAAAACCATCGCCACAGATGTTTCATTGAGCAGGCCAAAGATCAAGATCATAACTGCATTAGCCAGAGCTACAAAAAGCCCTCCTCTGACAATATCAGATCTGGTGCTAAAGACACCGATACTGAAAATCCCGGCCATGCTTCCCACAAACCCTACCAGAGTAAAAGACAGCTGATTGCTTGTCATTATGCCTACAAAAAGACTGAAGATAACGGCAGAAAATACAGCTAACCTCTTATCTAATAGAATAGAAATCAAAATACCTCCGGCAGCGACCGGGATCAAATATCCCACAAGTGCTGTGATTTCCGGCTGCGAGCTGATGGTGATCACTGAAACACCTCTAGCTATCAGTAATGTCAGAACAAACAAGAGACCATAAAGTATCATATGCTGGTCATGCTCCAGCATTTCCCTTTTGGTTCTATAAATATATGCTACTAATAAAACCCCTATTATTAAAATAAAGAAAGCCACACCCAGCACCCTCGGCCATGCCGCACCTCCCCGCACCAAACCCAACTGACGCAAGACTGCAAGATGCAGACTAGTGATGATATCCCCTTCCCGCACAATAACCTGGCCGGCTTTGTATGTACGTTCAACAATGGGCACCTCAGCCTCAGCCTCAGCAACCCTTCGCTCATAAGTTTCACTGTCAAAGAGCAGGTTGGGACGAATCATATTGACCAGCACTGTAGAAACCACCGGTTTCCACTCACTGTTAATAGATGATTGTGTAACCTTATTAGCTATGTTTTCCCTGGCAATGGACAGGGCGTCAGCCCTGAGACCATAACGCAATTCTTCCTGAAGCAAGGTTATGCTCAGGGTTTCGGCTTCGCCTAACTGCAAATCTTCCCCCTGCAGTAATAACTCCAGAGAACTGACAGGAAGATTCTCCAGCTCAAAAGCGGATATCCCCACATCTTCCAGCAGATAGACTCGTAATTGTTGGAGCCTATCATCTGATTCTAGCTCTGCATTGCGCAGTTCACGAACCTTATTGAAAGTGTCTTTTACCTCATTCTCCAGCTGTGGCAAGACACTGGCATCCTCATGATAAGGTTGCTCTACCTTAATAACAGCTTCACGGCGCAGTCGTTCGGTTTCAGCTTCATCCACATATTCAATTGATCGTGGAGCATAGACATTAGTAGGGGATACCTGCCCCTCTCTAAAGGACAATTTACCGGAGGAATAACCGCTGCCAACTATAATAAGAGTAGCCAGGAAGAACATTAATCCCCATCCTACTCTTCTAATGAGCTGATTCTTAGTGTATTTTTTCAATAGCAGACGCAGCAGAGCTCTTACCCTGCGCATGTCCAGCATATATTTCACTCCCAGCTATTTTCGAAGATTATTTTTGTTCTGCCTCATAGAGTTCATAGGCCTCAATAACCTTCTGCACCATCGGGTGTCTGATTACATCATCTCCCGAAAGATTGACAAATGCCGCCCCTTCCACATCTCGCAAAACTCTCTGCACCTCCACCAGCCCGGAGGACTGTCCCTTGGGAAGATCGATTTGGGTAATATCACCAGTAACCACAGCCTTTGATCCGAAACCAAGGCGGGTTAAAAACATCTTCATCTGCTCCGGAGTGGTGTTTTGGGCCTCATCTAAAATAACAAAAGAGTCATCCAGGGTACGCCCCCTCATATAGGCCAGAGGAGCAACCTCATAGATATTGCGCTCCATATAGCGCTGGGTTTGATCCGTTCCTAATACATTATACAGACCGTCAAAGAGTGGACGCAAATATGGATCAACCTTTTCCTGAATATCTCCAGGCAAAAAGCCCAGCTTTTCTCCAGCTTCCACCGCAGGGCGCACAAGGACGATCCTGCTGACTTCCTTATTTTTAAAAGCTCTGACAGCCATCACCACTGCCAGGTATGTCTTTCCCGTTCCTGCAGGGCCAATAGCAAATACCATGTCATTATTCTTAATAGACTGGATATAACGCACCTGTCCGGCAGTCTTCGGGCGCACCGGTTTGCCGCGATTTGTGCTCAACAGCACTTCAGACCTGATCTTTACCAGGTTTTCCTGAGAATCTCCCTTGATCAACTGCCAGGCGTAATTAATATCATTAATTGTAACTGAGTTCCCCTTTTTACTCCACTCGAGGAGTTGATTTAACAGTGCGACAGTATCCTCCACCGCTTTTTGATCACCGCGCACAATGATCTGATCCCCTCGCGCAATTATACTGGTAGCACTTTTCTCTTCGATAGCCTTAAGATTAGTGTCAAGACTGCCAAAAAGAGCAAATGCAGCACTGTTGTCATTTAACATTATTTTTGCTTCAGAGCTGACTGTCAAGCTGATTTTCAACCTCCCTAGTATTTTGGATGCCGGATGTCGGATATCAGATAGATGTCTGATGCCAGAAGTCATAAGCCGGAATTAGACTCCGACCGACCTGGCTATTTTCTTACATCTGACCTATGTTTGAGATCCCTAACTCCTACGACCGAGCACCTCTGCTACTCTGACAAAATGGACAGATTACCATACAATATATGCACCTACATCTAATTGTCAACTGTTTTATCTGCTTTCTCAGGTTCCTCAGCTGGTTTAATGCCCCGGGTGACAACGAACTCTTCTTTAGTTTCCACAGTAAGAACAACTCGAACCGGGTTGTCGTCCTTGTCCCCGAGTACCTTATATTTACGCGTAACCGTTTCCGCCCCCTGGGACATTCCTTTACTTTCCTTTCCCCGGGCTCGTTGGGCAGCCACTTCAACAGCTTCCTCGTAACTTCGCTTAAGGGAAACATGCCTGACTTCCTCTGCTTCTATTGTAACAAATTCGACAGGCAACTCTTGATTCCTCCATCGCAAAATTTTACTCTTGGTTTGCGATTCATAATATTTATAAGGTATCTCTTGAGGACCATTAATAATTATTTCCTTATCACCCATAATAATACTGTATCTAAGCATTCGCCTACCTGTTTTTTCCTCAACAACCTCATCCCGCAAGGCCTCTCCATAAAAACGATACCAGTACTTCCCATACACGACACCCTGGGCATTGACAAAGCGTATGGGTTTTTGAGCGGACGGCTGCTGTTGCTGATCAGGTTTAGCCGGATCCGGTTCCGGAGGAGGCGGATAAATAGCCCCGGAAATCAGTACCTGCCCCTTTCTTACCAGATCACCCTCCTTGACCATCGCCTGCCCCTCCAAGACGAGAATGCTGTCAATAACCCCTTCCTTTTTGGCAACAATATGACAGGGCCCCTGGGAAGGAGCCGGTTCCTTCTTTTCCACAACCTTCACCGTAGCACGAGGGTGTACTTCCACTTCAACATAGGAGATCTCCGGCA
>DIQC01000060.1:0-10479 GCA_002426495.1 Thermacetogenium sp. UBA5472 | reverse complement strand
TAAGTGCTCCAGCTAACAACATGCGACGGCGCCGGAAACGGTAGATCAGAAAGGGAAATCCGTGCTTCCTGTGAATCCAAATCCGGCAGCTGCTCTGCCGCGCCACATGGCGCAATGTCCGGAAGGACTGCGCATAAACCTTTACCATCAAGGTATCCGGACATGTCCAGGTCAGATCCCACAGATGGATCCCCCTGGTAAAAGCCATATTAATAAAACGCTCAGGGTGGTTTCCTTTGACTACCAAAACCAGATAGCCAAGAAAGTAAGACCATATTTTCTTCATGATCACTTCTGTCAGCCCCCTTTACCCCGCCTTTTATATCACTCCAGGATGTTGAGGGCCNNTTGCCCTGTTTTAAGCCCTCTGCTGCTGCCAGTTCCTTCACCCGGGCAGTCGATAATTTACGGGTTCCACTGACATCCACTGCCCAGATCAAGGATGACAGAAAATACAGAGCCAGAAAGAAAACAATTGCACCAATGAAGAACATACGGCGGCGCCGTAGATGCTGCATCAGAAACGGTAATCCCTTTTTATTGCAGATCCTGATCTGACAGCGGCTCTGCCGTGCCACATGGCGCAATGCCCGAAATGATTGGGCATGAACCTTTACAGTCAGTGTATCAGAACTATCCCAGGACAGATCCCACAATTGAATCCCCCTGGTAATAGCCAAATTTATAAAGCGCTCTGGATGGACTCCTTTGACTACTATAATGAGATAGCCATAAAAGTAAGCCCACAGCTTTTTCATGATCACCCCGATCAGCCCCCTTTACCCTGTTAAAGCAAGTTCTTAGTTCAGGGGTGACAGAACACCCGCTGAGCTTTGGAATTGCAATGATTTACTAATGACAGTTGTCAGTTAAATCACTCCAGGATGTTGAGGGCCTTTATTTTGCCTTCAACCGCAATTTCGTCCGGGAAAATATTGCGCAGCACCAAATCCTCCCCGACAATAACCAGTTCCCCCATACTGATGCTGATGCGAATCTTTTCTTTAGTATATTCTATAATGCCGCGGTGGTTTTCTATATGCAGCTGTATGTCCCCTATAAGGGTAATGCGGGATAGATTCATAAGTAAATCTTTCGGAAGTTCTAAATAGTTTGCCAAACTCTCCATATGCTTCTTTTTATCTCCGGACACAAGATCTCCCACCTTTCTCCTTTTTTACCATACTTATGCGTATTGCTGGTAAAAGAGAACAGGGGAGAAATAGCTGTCTGTTGAAATAACAAAAGCGGGCCTTTTTAAAGACCCGCTTTTGCACCTAGTAAATACTTATTATTCATTTCCTGATTTAAGAAGAACTCTGACACACTGATTGATAAGTTTCCCATCAGCGCGACCCTTCACTTTGGGCATCAGACCACCCATGACCCTTCCTAAATCGCGCTCATTGGTAGCTTTTACAGAATCAATTACTTCTTGTGCCAGCTGCATGATCTCGTCTTTACTCAATTGTTGGGGAAGGTATTCCTCTAATATCTGAATTTCAGACTGTAACTCAGCGACCTTCTCCTGACGTCCAGCGTTCTGGTACTCCAGTAGAGCATCCCGCCGCATCTTAACTTCTTTTGCTAAAACCTCAATGGTCTCTTCATCTGTCAGGTCGTGTCCGAGTGCGATCGCTCGATTCTTAAGAGCGGCGCGGGACATCCGAATCACCCCGAGTCGTAGCTTACCTGCTTCACGGGCTTTCATCGCTTGTTTCATATCTTCATAGAGGCGATCCTGTAAAGACATATGAGTCACTCCTTATTAGGACCAGCGACGTTTGCGCGCTGCTTCGGACTTCTTTTTTTTACGGACACTAGGCTTCTCGTAATGCTCCCGCTTCCTGGCCTCGGCTAACACGCCGGATTTCTGGCAGGAACGCTTAAAGCGCCGTAAAGCACTATCAAGTGATTCGTTTTTCCCGACCTTGATCTCAGCCATGACCATTTTTCCCTCCCCCCCAAACCAAGTTGCATAGCGTAATACTTGCCTCAATTCATGGTTGATTTTGCAATACATTATAGTAAGAAGGCATCCATTGCCGTAATCATTATACACCAGCACACCAAAAGCAGTCAATATAGGGAGCACCTTTAGTATTAATATCCCAACACTACAGCTGCTATTACTGACCCTGTTCTTTCAACTCGGTGGCAAATACCCCGGACAATCACCTCCTTCAGATGGAGATTGCGCATCCGGAAGCCGTCCTCTACCATCATCTGTACCTTTTTTTCCGCCTCTTCCTTGGTACAGCATCCTTCATATTCCATGATTACACCGTAAGTATCTTCACTGATACCCACTCCTACTGCCGCGGCAATCATTTCCCCCGGACTGCTGCTCGTAATATAGCCATACGCAGTTGGAGTCGGGGTACCCGGTGGGATCTGTAGCCCGGGGGAGATCTGCGCTCCGGGCGGTAAGATGCTACTTACACGGACCAAATTGAGGTTACCGATACCTGCATCCAACAGAGCCGCATCAAAAGCGTTTAATGGTGTTGCTCCTTCCCCACTTCCTGTAACCAAGTTGAACTTACTGGGAACTGGTAACACAAACTCGCCTCCTTACCAGATTAATCGCTTTATTATATGGAGAACTGCTGGAATTGGTACCCCCTAACCAGTTATGTTTAATGTCCCATCAACATATATATAAAAGAACAGAATACCAACCGTGACACATGGGCGGTCCTTTTATCACGAATTATCACGAAAATCATAACTGTCCCTATCCCATAAACCCATCACTTAGAATAGCTTAGAAAGGAGGCGGCAGGTAACTTGGGATTCTTGGTTGCTTTTGCTGCCTGTGCAGGCACTATCTCTGCTGCGCTGGCAGTCTATTACTGGCACCTGGGTAATCATAACATTCTATTAGATACTGCAGCTGCTTATGAATTTGTTGTGCGGCATGACATTCCCCGGAACGAAATCACCTGCAGCTGCCTGATACCCCTTTCCAATAAGGGTGAACAGCAGGGAATGATCAATAATGTTTTCTGCCAGCCAGTTTACTGCGGGAAAATAATGGATGAATTGACCATCAGTTCCCATCTCTGCCTAGTCGAAGACGAGATGAAAGACGAGATGCGGGAAAACAGCTATTGGAAATCACTGATCCTGAAAAGAAATGACCATTTCGATACAAAACTTGTAGTCAAAATTCACAATAGCAGCATCGATATCGCATCATTAGTACAAGAACTGGACCACATACAGATGCTTATCTATTACCAGGTTGTGGGCAGGAAAGGGATTCAGTGGAGACTGGCGGAACTATCCGTGCCGCTCGTAGATGATGTGATGGTAATAAATTGACACAAGAGAACCGTCCCCCCGTGTTTGTGTGTCTGTTTGAAAAGGTGGTTGAATAGCATGGCCGTAGAGGCGATACCTGTGAAAACCAAATTAGTTACACCTGATGATGACCTGCTGGAGATCATCGATACTTACGCCTCACCCCAACTCCGTGAAGGGGATATCCTGGTGGTGGCAGAAACAGTCGTGGCTATCTCCCAGGGAAGAATGATCAGGCCGGAGAACATCAAACCCGGAAAATGGGCACTCTTCATCTCTCAATTCATCAGCCAAAATGGCAGCCTCTCTTCCCCCTTTGCGCTGCAAGCAGTGATGAACGAAGAGGGCACACTGCGCACTGTGCTAGCCTTTATGATCAGTTCTCTGAGCAGAGTTTTCCTGAGAAGGCAAGGGGATTTTTACCGTTTGGCAGGCAAACAAGCGGCACTGGTGGATGATATCACCGGCACAACTCCCCCCTTTGATAAATATATAATCCTGGGCCCCGAAAACCCGGAAAAGGTAGTAGCAGACATTAAAAAACGCTTCCGAGTAGAAGCGGCTATTATCGATGCCAATGACCTGGGCAGCTCAGAGGTACTAGCAGCGACTAAAGGTGTCAATATTGACCTGATGCTGCGCATCTTTAAGCAGAACCCTGCAGGGAATGCTGATCAACAAACCCCACTGGTGATCGTCAGGAAATAAAAAAGGCTCTCCATCAATCCATCAAAATGGCTGACTTTTGAATATGCTGAAGTAAAGACCTAGCAGGCTTATCACGGCGCCCATGGCGGACAGTTCTGGCAATGGACTTTACATAATTGAGATCTTGTCTCAACACCGATCAGCTACTGCTTCCAGGAGCAAATTCATCCCGGATAATTTTAAGCAGTGTTTCTCTGTTATTCAACTCAGGGTTTTCCTTGACCCGCTCGAAAAGACCCTGCAGCAGCTCACCCACCATAGGCCCCGGTTTCATGCCTAGCACCTGCATCACATCATGACCATCAACTTCCAGATTCTTGAGAGAAAAGGGAGGTGGTGTGAAGAGAACGGCATCCAGCTTATTTTTCAGGCGGTTTAAGTTGCCGATATTCTTATACTTTCCCCCCATAATATCTGCACGACGCAGTTCTAAAAGATCGCCAAGACTTTTCAGCCCGATCTTAGTGACAAACCTGTGCACCGCCTTTCTCGTACGCGGCGTAGGAAACATGTGATGGAAAACGAGAAACGAAACCCTTTTGACAAACCCCCTGCTGAATTTCAGCCTCCTGAGAATACGCCGGGAAATAACAGAACTAATAACCTGGTGTCCGTAAAAATGCACCCTACCCTCTTGGATACTGATACAGTGCGGCTTCCCTATATCATGCAAAAGCGCAGCCCAGCGTAAGTGCAGCTCTGGCGATACCTTCCTCACTACAAGCATAGTATGGTCAAATACATCCTTGATCTGGTATCCATGTTCTTCGATTCCATAAGTTTGCGCAAGCTCCGGCAGAATAAATTTCAAAACCCCTGAGCTGCGCATTTTTTCAAAATAGAGGTTTGGCTGCCTGCCAACAATGATTCTGCTAAGAAGCTTTCCTACCTCCCTCTCAGGAACAGCAGAGACTGCAGAGGAACACCTGACAAGTGCATCCCATGTTCCCTGATCAAAGCGCCATTTCAGCCCTGCGTCATCGAAACGCTTCATTAGATAGAATGCTTTTAACAGTCGTGTAGGATCTTCTTGGAACCGAGCTGCAGGATCCCCTACAACCTGGATTACCCCTTCACCAGAATCAAATGATCGGGATACCTGCCAGGGATCGATCAACTGCTTTGAAAAGGGATCATAAAAGATGCTGTTTACTGTAAAATCACAATAGCTTGGATTACACGGCAAATCAAAATCCGGTTCTTTGAACCAATCCCCCAAACAACTAACCTTTATTTTTACAGACATCTGATCATCCCATACCGACAATGAAAGCTCATCATCCCTCGATGGATAAACCCTGTCAAAAAGAGCCTCTACCATCTCGGGTGGTGCATCGGTCGCCACCCTCAGTTCCTGGGGATCCAGGCCGATGAGGGAGTCTCGCACAACCTCACCGGCAGCATAAGCCTCATATCCCGCTAATTGCAACTCCTCTATGATCTTCAAAACCGGCGAAGGTATTGAAAGTTCCATTCCTTTTCTCTCCTATTTGCATCACTTACCACATTCAACTACAACAATAATATATCAGCTCAATTCATAAATATCATGTTCAAAACAGAGATAAAAACTGAAACAGCTAATGCATAAAAAAAGCCGGGAATGTGCAAGCCATCGATTAAATATCCTGTAAGCATCACCATTAAGGCGCTGAGCACAAAGGAAAAAAGTCCAAATGTCACGAAATTAATAGGCAGCGTCAAAAAAGACAGGATCGGACGCACCAGAACATTCACAATTCCTAACACCAGTCCCGCCAAAAGCAGTGCTGATAGATTATCATAAGTGATCTGTTGAAAGATTAGAGATGCCAAATAAAACCCAGCAATATTAATAACAATTTTCCATATAGGCCTCATCAAGATATCCACCCCCTTTAACGCTTTAAAAACAATATACTCGAACAACTTAAAATAAGCAAACCCCACCAGTGCTTGAAAAAAGCACCTAACAGGGCAAATTATGATATGATTAGGCTGTGCTGCTCCTCCATGGGAGGTAAAAGCGATGACAAATGAACAGGCATTTTTTAAAATGCTTCAAGATTTTTTTAAAGGGGTTGAGGTTAAAGGGAAATCAGGTTATATCAAGTTAATGCAGCTCAAGTCACGCTATTATCAAGAAAAAATCCTCCCATCTATCAAGGATGAAATCAACCAACTGCTCCCCCACATTTCTGAGAACAGAGAAGAGATCTTCCAAAAGCTATCAAACTTTTTCAGCCCAACAATACCACTTTGTTATTATCACCTACCAGGACAGATTTTTCATCATAAAGTGAACGGCCAGGAAGAGGATGTTTTTCTCCACTGGGCAACCCATATGTTTTACTATATGAAATCAGACCGCCCCTGTGTCGACTTAGAAGTGAAACTGAATGAGATAAGGTTTTTCTTCGATACTTCTGCACTACAGCCCAATAAAATAAACGGACAAACCGGTATTAGCTACCAATTCAGAGGAAAAAGAGAGGACGGCACCCTTGTTTTTGCAGCTATACCTGTAAAGCAAAAAAACATGATCAGAGAGCTCCTACGCCAACTGCAGCAGGTAGAAGTTGAGGTCGATCAGGAGACACTCAAGTCTGCTATTTCACTGTTCGAAAGCCAGGGAGAACAGGATTACTTTATCCACAAAGATGCCGGCAACTTCCTGAAAGAACAGTTCCATCTCTGGCTGCACCAGAACCTATTTGAAAACGATGAAGTTTGGAATAAAAACAACATCAATAAGATGCAAGTGCTACAAAAGATCACTTATAAACTCATTTCCCTGTTCAGCCGTTTTGAAGAGGAATTAATTCGCATTTGGAATAAACCAAAATTTATGCTGAACGCAAACTATGTAATCACCATCGACCGCATCGCCCAGAAGGATGAGAACCTGGTCAGGCGGCTGGCCGCTCATCCCGGTATCCAGCTACAGTTGGAGGAGTGGCGAAAACTAAAACTGGTAGATGACAGTTTTCAGATAACAGATCTCGGCCTTTCCGCAAAAAGCTGCACCCTCCCCATCGACACAAAATATTTTAAGGATCTGGAAACAGAAGTCCTTTCCCTTTTTGACCACCTGGATGAACAACTTGACGGCTGGCTGATCAAGAGCGAAAACTACCAGGCCTTAAACACAATTCTGCCTAAATTCAAGGAAAGAGTGCAGGTGATCTACATCGATCCCCCCTTCAACCGCCAACAGGAGCCCGGTTATTCCTACTCAGTCAAATACAAAGATGCCTCCTGGATCACCCTGCTGGAAAACAGACTGCAGCCAGCACGCCAGATGCTAGGCAATACAGGCTGCATCTTTGTCCGCTGTGATTACAATGGCAACATGTATGTACGCCTGCTGATGGACCAGATCTTTGGTCAGAAAAACTTCAAAAACGAGGTGATCATCAAAAGATCTGGCATTCAAAAACAGGCAAAAAACAGACTGCTCGTAGCCACCGACTCCCTCTTCTTTTACTCGAAAACAGAGGAAGGAAAGCCAAAAGAAGTCTACGAACACAGGGAAACAGACTGGCTTTACTTTGTTCATTACCCGGGTGTCAGGAAGTCCAACAAAGAACGCCTTGTTTTTGGCTGTGTTTTGGAGCCCCCCCAGGGGAGGCACTGGGGCCTGAAGCAGGAACTGATCGACAAATGGATAGGCAAAGGATGGGTGCGCTTCCGCTGCCGCAGCTGCGGCTATGAACACTATAGAGGAGAATGGAAAGGATGCCCTCACTGCGGCCCCCAGGAATTCATACCAGAACTGAAGAACCCTCCCAAAAGGATCGACTCCAACTGGACAAATATACAGAGCTATTCCCAGGACCCAGCTTTCCCCACCCGTAATGCTGAAGATATCGTGAAAAGGGTCTTAGAAACAACATCATACGAAGGTGACCTGGTCATGGACTTCTTCCTGGGCTCAGGAACCGCCACCGCTGCAGCACAGAAGATGAGACGAAAATGGATAGGGGTGGAGATGGGTGAACACTTCTACACCTATATACTGCCTAGAATGAAAAGAGTGCTGGCCGGAGAGAGAAGCGGCATTTCCAAAGAGGTCAACTGGCAGGGAGGGGGGTTCTTTAAGTACTGTGAACTGGAACAGTATGAGGACACCCTGAGTAAAGTCGGGTATGATGAAACCCCTTCTCAGGCAATCTCTGCTGCAGATCCCTTCCTCAGCTATATATTCCTAGCTGACCAGGAGAAACACCCACTCCACGCCAACCCGTCACTGCTTTATGAGGATGTGGATATCCCGGGGTCACTTTCCTGCCTCGCCGGCCAATGGATCCGCAGGATAACCCCTGGAAAAGTAGAATTCGAAGATGGCAGTATGGTAAAAATTGACGACTTCGAATGGGAATTGCTCAAACCCTTTATCCGCTGGTGAAGGGGTCACGAAATACTCGCGGTTTTAAAGTTCACCTTCCCAGCGCGGAACCAAATGTTGTTCTAAGCCCAGGTGATCTAAAATCCTGCTCACTAAATGATTCACTAAATCATCAACACTCTGAGGATGATAATAAAAAGCAGGCATCGGCGGCATGATCACCGCTCCCAGCCGAGACAGTGTCAGCATATTTTCCAGATGAATGGCACTCAAAGGAGTTTCCCGAGGCACTAGGATCAGCTTTCTTCCTTCCTTGATAGTAACATCAGCAGTCCTTGCGATCAGATTGTCACAGAAACCATGGGCAATGGCAGCCAGAGTTTTCATGCTGCAAGGAACAATCACCATCCCATCATGCTGAAAAGAGCCGCTGGAAACAGGTGCTGCCAAATCATCCTCTGAATAACTGTAAGCAGCCTTCCCCCGCATGTCTTCAGCAGTCAATCCTACCTCCAACTCCAGAGTCCTTTCAGCCCACCGGCTGATGATCAAGTGAACCTCTACATTATTTGCCTTTAAGGCCTCCAATAGTTTAACAGCATATACTGCCCCTGTTGCCCCAGTAACTGCCACAACCAATCTCATAAAGATTCCTCCCGACTCAGTCCTCTATCCTAACATCTGCCGCTAACTTATGAGCAAATAGGCCTTCTACTTCCGCCAGACGAGACGCAACCGGCGCCATTAACTTTAAACCCTCTTTGGTCAAACGCTGATGAGTCACGACTTTCAGGAATGTTCCAACCCATACTCCACCACTATAACGAGCCACCTGCATGGTAGGCAGAATATGATTAGTACCAGCCACATAATCGCCAAAAACCTCAGCTGCTTCTTCTCCAATGAACAAAGAACCATAATTGTGCAGCAGCTTGATGATCTCATCAGCATTAACACACTGAACCTCTAAATGCTCCGGAGCAATCCTATTCGCTTCCTCAACCGCTTCCTCAATGGTATCAAAAAGGATAATCTCACCATTGTCTTCCCAAGCTAGGCGAGCCAACTCGGCAGTCGGCAACACTTTCAGGTATTCTTCAACCTGGCGTTCAGTCTCTTTGGCCACTTGCTCATCAGTGCACAACAAAATACCCCTCGCTTGGGGATCATGCTCAGATTGAGCAAGTAAGTCAGCTGCAATATGCTTAGGGCTTCCACTGCTGTCAGCGATGACAACAACCTCACTGGGCCCTGCCAAAAAGTCTATACCCACAGCACCATATACCTGTCTTTTCGCTTCTGTGACATATTGATTCCCAGGTCCTACAATCATCTTCACCGGTTCAATGGTTTCAGTACCATAAGCCAGCACAGCTATCGCCTGAGCTCCCCCCATACAATATACCTCATCTGCACCCGCAATACTCATCGCCGCTAAAGTAGCAGAGTGAATCCGGTTTTCCCCCTTGATCGCCGGAGAACAAGCCACCAGCCTCTTCACCCCAGCCACCCTCGCCGGAACAATAGACATAATCGCCGAAGAAGGCAAAGGATACCTCCCCCCGGGCACATAGCCAGCAACCGATTCAACAGGAATCACCCTATGCCCTAATACAACCCCAGGCTTAATCTCTTCTTCAATATCACACAGAATCTCTTTCTGCCTTTTGGCAAATTCCTCAATATTATGAGCAGCGAAACGCAAATCATCAAGAGTAGTCCAATTGGTCTCTTTAACCGCTTTATCTATTTCTTCTTCAGTGATTTTGTAAGATGCTCGATCACACTGATCAAACATCACACTATATTCCCTGAGAGCACTGTTGCCCTCTGATTTTACCTTGTTGACAATATCGGCAACTCTTTGCTGGACGTCTTCTTTATTTTGATCATCTTTGGGTTTGGCCTTTTTTAATATTTTCATTATGCGATTCCTCCGTTTATGCGATCATTCACTATAGATAATATCCTATTTGTATTTGTTTTGACAGCTTACCTCAACCAATACCACTGCTAATTCATAATACTAGGTTTAGTTTTTTTAAAAATGAGTTCCGGTCAAAATCTATTGGTACGGTATCAGCGGTACGGTAGCCACTTTGCCTATAAATTTCAATCCACGCTCCCATGTAGGGAGC
>DIQC01000020.1:44081-44243 GCA_002426495.1 Thermacetogenium sp. UBA5472 | reverse complement strand
ACCAGAACCGTCCCCGCGTCCACCCACCGAACCGTCCCCCCGTCCACCCCAGAACCGTCCCCCTGATGGAGCGATGGCTTTCTCCGGTTGGACACCAGAACCGTCCCCCCGTCCACCCCCGTCCATCCTGTCTCTCCCCAAAAAAAAGGAGTAGATGCGTTT
>DIQC01000020.1:43610-43949 GCA_002426495.1 Thermacetogenium sp. UBA5472 | reverse complement strand
AAAAAAAAGGAGTAGATGCGTTTTTTCACGCTCCTACCCCCAGGTATCTGTCAGCTCTAAGTAAATCTATATCTAAATTGCGAGCTTGTCAAAGTTTAGAACAAAGTTCATTTCCGATCCTAGGGTAACAACGATAATCCTTACGAGTACGAAATATAAAGTAAAAGTTCATGTAAAATTTATTAGTATGAACCCAGGTTTTCGGTTGTTGAGATCTGGTAGGCTATAAACTAGGTAGATCAAAACCAGTACCTATTAGTTTAAATTGCATACTAGACCAACTTTATATGCATCTGGGATCGCTCCCAATACATACCAGAGCAACTTGACACAGGAGAA
>DIQC01000020.1:42907-43404 GCA_002426495.1 Thermacetogenium sp. UBA5472 | reverse complement strand
CGTCCCCTTGTGTCTGTTTGCTAGATTAGCTCTTTTTCTGTTAAGAAATCTGTGGCAGCTTTCTCAACACTCTCTTTGTCGATATCGACGCGGGTGCACAGATCATTGATTGCATCTTCTGTCAGCACATCTGTGAGCTTTTGCATCTGGTCAGTCAGATCTGGATATGCATCGATGATCTCTTGTTTAAAGAGTGGTGCTGGGTTGTAAACTGGGAAGCAGTTCTTGTCATCTTCCAAAATAAACAGGTCATAGGACTTGAGCCTGGGCTCGATAGTATTGGAAATACAGACATCAACCTCGCCTTGATCCATGGCATCTAAACCCATAAACATGGAGAGCAGGCTTATCTGATCCTTAGGATATTCGAAACCATAGACTTCTTCTACGCGCTTCAATCCATCATCGCGCTCTACCCATTCCTGGAAACCTGCCAACCGAATCTCTTCACCTTTTTTGATCTGCTCAACTAAATCTGAAATGGTTTCCAGATCATA
>DIQC01000020.1:2716-42765 GCA_002426495.1 Thermacetogenium sp. UBA5472 | reverse complement strand
TCTGAAATGGTTTCCAGATCATATTTTGCAGCGATTTCCTGTCTCACCGGCAGACAATATGTGCTCTGGTATTCCGCATAGGGCAGCCAGACAATACCATTCTCTGCGTCCCATTCCTTGACGGTTTCGTAGCACTCTACCTCATCATAGCTCGGTGCTTCTTCCATCACTGCGATCAAAACTGTTCCTGTGTATTCCCAGTAGCAGTTGATCTCTCCTGATTCTAAAGCCGGTCTGACGACAGCTAGTTCACCCAATCCGGTCTGATTCTCGGTTGGATATTCCAAGGCATCCAGATACTGATAGGTCAACTCTCCCAGCAGCAAGGCCTCGGTAAATGTCTTAGAACCGACGATGATCGTGGGATCCTCTTCGGCAGAATTTGAACCGCCACACCCGACAACACCGACCATAGCCAGCGACAAAACCAGCAACAGCACTATGCCGCTCATCCATTTCTTCTTCATTGATATCCCCCTTTGCATTTTGGTTTTACTTTAGCTTTAGTTAGATGCACCATCAATCAACAACAATAGAATCTATCCTTTCACCCCCTTAACTCAAGACAAATACTATTTGTTAAATTGATGAAAATCCGGGTGGTGTGAGCCTGTCCTCTACATATCTCAACCCCCGGTCAAAAGCAATAGCCAACAGTGCGCCAAAACCCGCACCAACGAGCAAAAACTCTACCCACAACATATTCAATCCAGCTATAATCAAGTCACCTAAGCCGCCCCCACCGATGTAGGCAGCCAGTGTACCCATACTGACGACTAAAACAGCAGAAGTCCTGATCCCAGCCAGAATAACCGGCATAGCAAGAGGCACCTCCACTTCGGTTAATACCCTCTTCGGAGTCATGCCCATCCCCTTAGCCGCTTCCTTTATACCTGGATCGACTCCATTCAACCCGGCGATGGTGTTTCTAGCAATAGGCAGCAAGGCCTGTATAATCAAGGCTGTAATCGCGGGTTTGAGCCCCAAGCCAAGGATAGGCATAGCCAGAGCGATGATGGCCATACCAGGAAAGGACTGACAGACGTTGAGAATGTTCATCACCACAATACCCCACTTCTTATAGCGAGGCCTGGTTAATAATACTCCCACAGGAATAGAGATGGCAATAGAAATAGCCAAAGCGATGACTACCATCAAAATGTGAATCGACAGATCATGAGGAATTCTCGACAATGCATCGAGCATACGCGGCCAATTCATTTAATCCCCCTCTTTCCTAGAGGCACATTCTCTGATATCTGCCATGGAGACCACTCCGGAGAGATCTTGCCCATTCATTACTCCAAGATAATCCGTATCCCACTCCAACATATAGGAAAGTGCATCACTCAACAGCAGGTGCTGATCGATGAAAGCACCCCTTCTGCTGAAGGCCAATTCTTTAAGCCTTTCCTGACTGGCATCACTTTCTCTTTCCAGGTCCTCAGCTATAATCAATCCGCAAGGGGCCTCAGACTGATCAACCAGGAAGCAACCCCGTGCCTGCTGTTCTTTCATCTTCTGACGAATATTTGGTAGCTCATCCTCATGGATAGTACAAGGATTTGCTTTAGCTATACTGCGGACTTGGAAGAGTGTCAGCATCTTCACAACCCTATCCTGTCCGATAAAATCTCGTACGAACTCATTCTTTGGTTTTGATAATATCTCTTGTGGGGTACCATGCTGAACAAGATGTCCCTTAGTAAAGATGGCAATTGTATCACCCATTTTGATGGCTTCATTAATATCATGGGTCACGAAACAGATGGTTTTCCTCATCTCTGTCTGCAGCCTAAGAAACTCATCCTGCAGGTGACTTCTGACTATGGGGTCCACAGCACCAAACGGCTCATCCATCAGCATTACAGGAGGATCCACTGCCATCGCTCGGGCGACACCTACCCTCTGCATCTGCCCACCACTGAGTTGAGCAGGGTACTTATCTCTCGTCTCCTCCGGGATCAATCCCATCAGTTCCAAAAGTTCATCAACCCGTTTACAGATCTTATCCTTATCCCAACCGTGCAGTCGGGGAACAATAGCGACGTTTTCAGCAACAGTTCGGTGGGGAAGCAAACCGATCTGCTGGATAACATAACCGATGTTCATCCTGAGATGATCGGGATCTGTTCCCCGGACTTCCTCACCATTGATCGTAATTGTCCCTGAGGTCTGCTCGATCATTCTGTTGATCATGCGCAATATAGTACTTTTACCGCAGCCAGAGGGTCCGACGAAAACACAGGTTTCGCCTTCATTAATCTTCAAGTCCAAACTCTCTACAGCCGGAACAGTCTGGCCATCATATATTTTTGTAACATCATTCAATTCAATCACTCTTAATCCCCCTCTTCCTGTAACATCCTGGTTAATTGCTGCGGTCTATTTTTAAGCCCTTAGGCACTAACGCCTTTTCTACAGAACCTAGCACAGTATCCAAGAAAATAGCGATTATAGCGATCAGTATGGCTCCTGTGAGAATCATTTCAGTATTACTTCTTGTTAATCCTTCAGTAATCAGCCGCCCCAGGTTCCTCTCCCCAATATAGGCGGCGATAGCGGCAATACCTGTAGCCATAACCACAGTTATTCTTACACCGGCAAACATGACTGGAGCTGCCAGAGGAAGCTGAATCTCTTTAAGGATTTGATTGGAATTCATCCCCATCCCTTTGGCTGCCTCAATTACATTCTTATCAACAACCTTAATACCCTGATAAACATTGATCACCATCGGCATCATGGCGTAGAGCACCAGAGCCAGGAGGGCTGACTTCCTTCCCAGTCCCAAGAAAGGAAGTGTAACAAAGATAGCAAACAGTGCGAGACTGGGTATGCAAAAGAGGGTATTGGCAATACCCAAGACCATGCTTGACCATTTCTCATTTCGGGAGATAAAGATACCTAGAGGTATCCACAGCAGCAGCGATATGACTACGGCGCTGAAAATCAAAGAGAAATGAGTTTGGCCATAATTTAGGATAAGCGAAACATTATTGACCATATAGTTCAGCAAATCATTTATGATTTTCACCCCCTCAGGGTCTTATTTCAGATTTTCCTCAACCAGTTTCTCTACCAAATGCTCATCTGCCAGATAAGGTAAAGTGATATGCCCCTTACCCTGGTGGTTTTTATTGAACTCCACACTTGTGGAGATAGAATTCTCATTTCTGGCCCAGGACCGTCTGGCTACACCTCCCATCACATCCCAGAGCAGTGCAGATTTAATGATCGTATCTATCCTTTCACTGCCATCAAGAACCAGGCCGAAGCCGCCGTTGATCGACTTGCCGATCCCAACACCGCCACCATTGTGCAGAGCAACCAGGCTCATCCCCCGGGCGGCATTGCCGGCATAGCAATGGGTAGCCATTTCTGCCATCACATTGCTGCCATCTTTGATGTTGGCAGTTTCCCTAAAGGGTGAATCGGTGCCGCTGACATCGTGGTGATCTCGCCCCAGCATCACTGGGCCGACCTCCTCGTTGCGCACCATTTCATTAAACTTAAGAGCAATCCGCATCCGGCCTTCCGCATCCTGATAGAGAATGCGAGCCTGGGAACCTACAACCAGCTCGTTTTCTTCCGCATCCCGAATCCAGATGTAGTTATCCCGATCCTGACCCCGCCGGTTGGGGTCGATGCACTCCATTGCAGCGTGATCAGTTTTTACCAGATCGTCATGCTTCCCACTCAGGCAGACCCAGCGAAAGGGGCCATACCCATAGTCAAAAAGCATGGGTCCCATAATGTCTTCCACATAGGAGGGCCAGATAAAGCCGTCCTTTTCATCCACACCGTTTTTGGAGATCTCTTTCACACCTGCATCAAACACTGCCTTCATAAAGGAATTGCCATAATCGAAAAAGTAGGTACCCTTTTCTACAAGGGCTTTGATCAGGTGGAAATGGCGGTGCAGGCTTTTGTCAACCAGATCGTTAAACCTGTCTCGATCCTCGGTCAAAAGCCTTGTCCTCTTCTCAAAGGTAACACCCTGTGGACAGTAGCCACCTTCATAAACTGCATGGCAGGATGTCTGATCTGACAACAGTTCGATCTGAATTTTATTCTCTACCGCATACTCTAATAAATCGACAATATTGCCATGATAAGCGATAGAGATAGTCTCTTTCTTCTGTTGATATTCCTGGGCTGTTCTGAAAATCTCTTCTAGGTTGTTAGAGACCATACCCACCCAGCCCTGGTCATGCCTGGTCTTGATCCTGGATTCATCTACTTCAGCGAAAATACCCACGCCATTGGCGATCTCCACTGCCTTGGGCTGGGCACCACTCATACCACCGAGACCAGAGGAAACGAAAATGTGCCCCCTCAGGTCTCCATCCTGAGGAACACCCAGTTTGAGCCGCCCGGCATTGAGCAGGGTGTTAAAGGTACCGTGGACGATCCCCTGGGGACCGATATACATCCAGCCGCCAGCAGTCATCTGGCCGTAGTTGGCGACTCCCATCTCTTCTGCGATCTCCCAATCATGGAGATTGTCAAACATCCCCACCATCAGAGCATTGGTGATCATCACCCGGGGCGCCTGTTTTTTAGAAGGGAAAAGTCCCAGGGGGTGTCCTGACATAACCACCAAAGTCTGCTCATCTGTCAAAACCTCCAGATACTTTTTAAGCAGACGATACTGCAACCAGTTCTGACAGACGCTCCCTGTCTCCCCGTAAGTGACTAGCTCATATGGATAAAGGGCAACTTCAAAATCCAGGTTGTTGTCGATCATCAACTGGAACGCCTTGCCCTCTAGGCAATTGCCTTTGTACTCATCGATGGTTTTGGCATAAATCCTTCCTTCCGGACGATAGCGGTAGGCGTAAATTCGACCCCTGGTCAGGAGTTCATTCAAAAACTCGGGGGCGAGTTTTTCGTGCAGGCTCTCAGGCACATAGCGAAGAGCGTTTTTAAGGGCGACCTTTGTCTGGTCTTTGGACAGGTGGAAACCCCTGTCAGGCGCTCTGCGGATACCGGGAACAAATTCCGGCATCTCAGGCAGTTGGTCGCTTAGTTTGACGGTCATGGCATCAGCTATTTCAGAGTTGTTTAACATTTTTCTCTCCCCTCTCTTCAGTTACTCATCCTGTATCAAGTCAATGTCTCCGCCACAGCAGTCACATCTCCAATTATTATTCAGCCTTAACTCCCAGTTTTCTCATACGATACTGGAGATTCTGCCGCAGGATACCCAAGGATTTGGCTGCCCTGGTGATATTCCCCCTGTGACTGCGCAGCGCTTCTTCAATCACCTGCTTTTCTGTATTCCGAAGAACCTGGTTCAGACTATTTCCTTCAGCTGTGTACTTGACATAGTGCGATGTTTGCTGCTTAAATTTGGGGCGTATATATGAAGGTAAGTGTTCAAAGGTGAGCTCTTTATCATCTGGGTTTAACATCACTAAACTGCTCTCAATTACATGCTGTAGTTCTCTAACATTACCGGGCCAATCGTAGCTAAAAAAGGCCTGTTTTAATTCAGGGTTCAGTTTCACACTAACCTGGCCGTAAACTCTACAAAAGTTGTTAATGAAATGGGTAATAAGCTCTTCAATATCCTTAATGCGTTCTCTCAATGGCGGAATAAACAATGTGAAAACAGCAAAACGGTAAAATATGTCTTCTCTCAATGTCCCCTTTTCTATACATTCATGGGGATCAACATTTGTGGAGGTAATGATCCGGCATTCCAAAGGCAGTTCTCTTGTGCTCCCCACCCGCCGGTAACTCCTCTCTTGTAAAACCCTCAACAGCTTGGCCTGCAGTGTCGCAGGCATAGAATTGATCTCATCAAGAAAGAGTGTTCCTTTACCTGCCTGCTGAAAGAGGCCTTGGCTATCCACAGCACCGGTAAACGCCCCTTTCACTGTGCCAAATAGGGTGCTCTCTAACAGTGTTTCTGGAATCGCCGCACAATTGATGCCGACAAAAGGCTCCACTTGCCTGGCGCTGGCATTATGGATTCCCTGCGCCAACACTTCCTTCCCAGTACCGGTTTCACCATAAACCAGAACGGGGAAGTCGGTCAATGCTGCTTTTTGCGCTTGATTGATCAGCATGTCAATCTGCTCACCGGCATAGATAAAATCATCAAGCCTGTAGCGCGTTCCGTTATGTAAAGGCTTGACATTCCCTTCTTTGGCGTGAACCTGCCTCTGGAGATTCATGTTTTTGGTGATCAGGTCTTTAATCCTGGTAAAATCACGACAGACAGAAAAGGCTCCTATGATCTCCCCCCGGTGTTCAACCGGGTAATAACTGGCCATTAGATTGATCTCGTCCCCTTCAGCGGTAAAATAGGTGATGGTCTGCTCTTGATAAGGTTTACCTGATTTGATCACCAAACTGTGGTCAGATTTTCCAGGAGTAACCCTGTATATATCAGAAAGATAACGCCCTACTACTTCACTGCTCTTTAACCCTTCCATGTTCTCCAGGGCTTCATTGAAAAAAATAATCTCGCCCTCAGCATCTGTAACAATAACTCCCTCAGATATGGTGTTCAAAACTTTATCCAGTAAGGCCATCTTCTGTTCCTGTTTCTCCTGCATCCTCCCACCCACCTTCTAAAGAAACGAGTCATCCTTAAAATTCGACTACTTTCGACGAAACTCCTTCCATAATAGAGTCAAGCTATAATATTCTTTTTTGTTATAGAAGCAAATTCGACAGCGAACAGCATTATCCTACGCCCGTGACAAGGGGACGGGGGACATGTCACGTCTTAACCTCCCGCTTCCCACATCCCACTTGACAGGGGTCTGTCACATTTGTCATCGCAGCAGATTTGATAGCATTACCTACGCCAATTTATTGTTAAGAATGTTATCTATTTCCTGCTGCAGCTGCACAGCCTCTTTCAGAATCTCTTCTTTTTCCCCAGTCAAGCTCTCTTTGAACTGCTGGTCCTTGATGCTAGACAGATTGATCTCTACATTGTATAAAGCCCCTCTGATCCCGGACTGAGCTAAAAGAGCAGACACTCCGGCATCACTCAAGGCGTTGGGATTGCCCTCTGCAGCCGCCCAAGAACAGAGCCGCAAAACATCCAGGCACTCACGAGCAACTTTCAGCGGGTGAAGGGCAGCTCCCTGCAGTGCCTGCTGAATAGCCTGGGAACGCTTTTCCTTTTCTGCTGCCGATTGTTTCGGCAGGCGGTAGGCATCCATTACCTTATTGAACGCTTCTGTATCAGCATCCACATCCCTTTCCAGAACAGCCATCAGATCAGCGGTTTTTCCCAAAATATCTTTTTGAGCTGGCTGCTGGTCCGGAGTCAGCTGCGCCACCATAGAGACCAAAGCAGCAGAAAGGGCTCCCGCTAGAGCAGATACACTCCCCCCACCTGGTGCCGGAGAATCTGAAGCCAATTCCTGCAAAAAATCCCTGACAGTCATCTCCATCAACATTTCCAACCCCTCCTTTCCATGTGACAAGGGGGACGGGGGTCTTGTCACGCTTTTTTACCCCCTGTGACCTCCCAGTTAAAGTTGTCTTCTCGATGCCTTGACGCACCCTGTGTGACAAAGGGGACGGGGATCTTGTCACGTTTTATTCCAAAACAGCCTTTTTTCCCACTTCCACCTCCCACTTCCCACATCTCACGTGACATGTGACCTGTGACACGGGGACGGGGATCTTGTCATGCTTCCCACTTCCCACATCTCAAATGTTAGTCTTTCAAGACTAACGAACAACGACTAACTGCTATTTCAAACTTCGTTCCAAAACCTGTTCAGCCTGGAATCCAGTGAGCCTCAGGTAGAAGGTGGCAGCATCCAGCAAGGCCTCCATCGGCACAAGTCCGACGATCTCGCTGCCGGTAATGCTCACACCGTAACGCTCTGCTTCTCTTTTCACAGTTTCAAAGACACGAGCCAGGGAAACCTCCCTAAAGTTGCAGACATTGATAGTTACCTGAGCTGTATTCGTTTCCTCAATCAGGACACCCAGAGCCTTGATGCTGGGATAGCCGCCACTGCTGCCTCTGATAGTCTTGGCGATAGCTTTGGCGATCTCCACTTTATCTGTGTCCAGATCGATATTATACGCCACCAGAGGGGGCCGGGCTCCCACTGCTGTCGCCCCAGCCCTGGGATGCAGGCGAGCAGGCCCGAAGTCCGGATTCCTCTCCGGCTTGCTGATGTCCTCTTTGAGCCCCTCATACTGACCGCGGCGCACATGGGCAAGGTTTTTCCTCTCCGGCCGAGAAGCTGCCTCCTCATAGAGGAAAACCGGAATCTCCAAATTTTCACCTATCTCCTTCCCCAGCTCCTGGGCAAGTTCGACACATTCATCCATAGTCACACCACTGATAGGAATCAAGGGAATCACATCTGTGGCACCGATGCGGGGATGTTCTCCCTGGTGTTCTTCCATATCGATGAGTTCTGCCGCTTTTTCTGCAGCCTTAAAAGCCGCCTTTTTCACCCCCTGAGGATCCCCCACAAAGGTAACTACTGTGCGGTTATGACTGGGATCTGATGATTTATCCAGGATCTTGACACCCTCTACACCCCGAATGGCATCAAGGATCTTCTCCACCACATCCATACGACACCCTTCACTAAAATTCGGCACACATTCTACAATTTTCATGAGTTCTATCCTCCTACGACAACTCTTCCTGATTTGATAACTTTATCGACAAGGTTCGTACCGAAACGATACATCAAATACCTATAATCCTTCGCATCAAAGACAACCAGGTCAGCCTTTTTGCCCACCTCAATGCTCCCCACACTGGATGCACACCCAATGGCATGGGCGGCATTGATGGTCACAGCCGAGATCACTTCTGCCGGAGCCATTTTCAACTGGCGGCAGGCAATCCCCATCACGATCTGCAGTGAGTTGACCGGACTGCTCCCCGGGTTAAAATCACTGGAGAGGGCAACAGCCGCCCCCTTTTCAATCATCTTACGCGCCGGGGCATACTGCTCACCCATCACACAAAAGGTTGTAGCTGGCAGTAAGACAGCCACAGTATCTGATGCAGCCAACATTTCGATCCCCTGATCAGAAATCACCATCAGGTGATCAGCAGAAACAGCTCCCAATTCTGCAGCCAGTTCCGCCCCACCCAAGGGCACCATCTCATCGGCATGTATCTTCAGCTCAAACCCCAACCTCTTGGCCTCAGAGAGGATCCTCCGAGACTGCTCCACCGAAAAAACTCCATCTTCACAGAAAACATCACAGAACCTGGCCAGCCCTGAACGTGCAACAGCCGGCAGCATCTCCTGGATAATCAGTTCCACAAAATCATCAGGGTTTTCTTTGTATTCTTCTGGAATGGCATGGGCACCAAGAAAGGTAGATACCAGGTCCACAGGATGTGCCTCCTGTAAATCCCTGGTCACCTCCAGCGTCTTCAGCTCATCATCCAGTGTCAGTCCGTAGCCGCTCTTAGCCTCTGCGGTTGTGGTACCCTGAGCCAGCATCTCATCAAGATACTTTTCCGCTGCCCGGAACAGCTCTTCACGGCTGGCCGCCCTGGTAGAGCGTACAGTGTCCAGGATCCCACCCCCCCTAGCGAGAATTTCCAAATAGGGCACCCCTTGGATCTTCATCTCCAATTCATGCTCCCGTGAACCGGCAAAAACAACGTGGGTGTGAGGATCCACCAGCCCGGGCAGAACAACTTTCCCCTGAGCATCGATGACCACAGCGCCCTCTTCTAGCTCCACACTCTTTTGTAGGTCAGAGGTGCTCCCCACAGCGATAACATTTCCATCCCTGGCTGCTACCGCGCCATCTGTAATCACACCGATCTCTGGGAGTTCCTCTCTTCGCTTAGGGTGGTCCGAATTCCCCGCCACTGTCACCAACTGCCCTGCATTTATTAAAAGAAAATCAGCTTTCATATCTTTTGCCACTTACAAACCCCCCCTTGACAGGTCAGAAAATAAACCATTTATATTACAACCTTAGATCATTTACTGTGCAAACTAATTCATCTTCTTTTAGCGGTTTCTAACATCCGGCGTCCGACCTCCGGCTCCAACGGCTTGTCCTTCTCCGGCTTCCAACCTCTATTCTTATCCCAGCTCTTCTCCTATTGCTTTCTCCGCTTCCCTGTTGACCCTACCGGAAAGCAGCAGATCATAAACCTGATCGAGCTGCTGATAAAGAATATCGTCAGCATCTTTAAAGGGAACTCTTTCCCGAATCAGATGATGAGCGACTTCTGCACCCTGGCCAACCTTGTGAGAAATAAATTCCATACCACGGCTGGCGGCTAACATCTCCGCAGCGATAACCCAGGACACATTAGTGATAACAGTACGCACCTTGTGCGCAGCGATGGACCCCATGCTGACATGATCCTCCTGGTTACCAGAGGTAGGAATAGAGTCCACACTCGCCGGATGTGACAAAATCTTGTTCTCAGAAACCAGTGCGGCAGCAGCATATTGGAGCAGCATCAGCCCGGAGTTCAACCCCCCGTTTCTGGTTAAGAAAGGCGGCAGTTCCCCGTTCAGCGAAGGATTGACCATCCTCTCTATCCGCCGTTCAGAAATGCTGCCCAGTTCGGAAACAGCCATCGCCAAAAAGTCCAGAGCCAAAGCCAAAGGCTGTCCGTGGAAATTACCACCGCTGATGACATCCCCACCATCAGGAAAGATCAAGGGGTTATCAGTAGCGGAATTGATCTCTGTTTCCAAAACACCTTTCACATAATTGATGGCATCAAGGGAGGCCCCATGCACCTGCGGAATACACCGCAGAGTATAGGCATCCTGGACCCTCTTGTGTTTCTTTCTTTCCAGCAGTTCGCTGCCCTGCAAAAGCTTCAGCATCAACTTGGCACACAGGCCTTGGCCCTGATGAGGACGTACCTCATGCACCCTGGAGTCAAAGGCATTAGGAATACCCTCCAATGATTCAAAGGTCATGACAGCCGCGATAGATGCCGATTTAAACAGCTCCAGAGCATCTGATACCGCCAGGCTCCCCAACGCACACATGTACTGTGTGCCATTGATCAGAGCCAACCCTTCCTTAGCAGTGAGCGAGATTGGACACAGCCCCGCCTGCTGCAGAGCCTCTTGCGAAGCCATCCTCTTACCCTGATACTCCACCTCTCCCATTCCGATCATGGCCAGAGCAATATGAGAAAGAGGGATCAGGTCACCACTGGCACCGACCGAACCTTTACAGGGAACCACCGGATGGATACCGCTGTTCAGCATACCTAACAATAACTCCACAAGCTCCAGCCGCACACCAGAATAGCCCTTGGCCAGAGAATTAGCACGCAACAGCATCATAGCCCTGACTACCTCCTGGGGCAGAGGTTCACCAACACCGCAGGCATGACTCATAATGATATTTTTTTGCAGAGTACTACAGTCTTCTGTAGAAATGGAAATATCACTAAATTTACCAAAACCGGTAGTGATGCCATAGGCAACCTCTCCGCTGGAGATAATTCTCTCTACAATTTTCCTGGACTTAAGCAGCTTCTCTTTTCCTGATATATGCAACTTTACAGGAGCATTATTTCTGGCAACTAATAATACTTGCTCTAGGGTCAGATGCTCACCATCTAGAGATATACTGCGATTGTTGTGATTGACAGCAGAATCCATTTCGATCATTGCTTCCCCCTACCTCCTATAAATGTCATTCCAAAAACAAAAGGGAATAGAAGGCACATCTTATGCGCCTCTACTCCCTAATAGCTCATATCTCTGAGTAGCGCCCCGATTACCGGAGCTTGGTTTGCTTTTTAGATATAAACAGGAACTTAGATATACTCCTTTTTTAGATCATACTAGATCTACAACCCTTTTTCAAGCAAAATCGGCTCTGGCGCAGGGCAATCGCATGGACATGGGGACGGTTCTCGCGTCCCGCTAGGCTTCCTTTATTGCTTCATTCGGGACGTCAGATTTTGGATACATTGACAAACACTGATTTCACTGCAGGAAAACCGCTTACAGGATCGAGTATATTATCCGGGGTTATCCTATTTACGTTTACTTCGTCAAAACCATGGGCGATCTGCAAAAATCCCCGTAGGATTTTATCCTGCCCTACTATGGAAAGACGTACCTTTAAGGACCCTTTTGCCGATGTCACTTCTACTAAATCACCATCAGCCACCTGTAAAAAAGCAGCGTCTTCCGGATGGATCTCCATGACAGGCCATGGTACAGCTTTTTTAAAACGGGGTATGTGGTGGTAACAGCTGTGATTAAACCTTGCCAGCCTTGCACCCGTAATCAAAATAAATTTATATTGATCCTTATTCTTACCTCTTAAATAATAAGCCGGTCGATAAACCGGGAGTTTTTTATGTCCATACTTACCCAGATAATCGGAAGAAAACTCCACCTTCCCCGAAGGAGTGCCAAAGCCATTTTCATAGAATTTTTCGTAATTGTAAGCCTTATACATATAGCCTTCAGGTTTTTGTGCTAACTCTTCCAAGCTCAAGCCAAGAGGTTTTATTACCCATCTGTTGAGATCATCTTCATCCTTCCAAGGGAAATACTGACCTATTCCCACTTTTTTTGCTAAGCTACTCCAAAACTGATATTCGTTTTGGCATGAATCAAATTCCAGCACTTTTTTGGTTAAGGATATGTTTTGAGGCATTCCCCCTCTGATTACCTCTGACCTCTCTAAAAAGCTTGCCGCGGGTAAAACATAATCTGCCAACCTGGCTGTATCTGTCATAAATAAATCTCTTACAACAAACAGATCCAGAGATTTTAATGCCTTCTCTACTTTATCGGCATTGGGATTGGTTAAAACAGGATTGGCACCTGTCAGAATTATCCCACGTAAAGGGTATGGCCGGCCCTCCAAAATTGCATCCATTGCCCTAATGCTATGCCCCTCCAGGCGGTTATCATAAAATACTGGGTATTCCTCTGCTCCGATAGGCCTCAACTTCTCTTTTATAGTGTCTTGCAAATCAGCGAGTAGAGAGTTAAGCACTGGCATTTCCTCAAGCATATCCCCTCCGGGACGGTCTGTACAACCGCACAAAGCCCCGATGCAAGCGATTGCTCTAATGTTGTTAAAACCATTATCATGATGCTCCGGACCAACTCCAACCCTATAGGTGACATGTGGTGCGCTGTCAGCAATAGTTTTACTGATCTTATAAAGATCATCCTGGCTGATTCCAGTCTCTTCTGCCACATATCTCGGGTTAAATTTTTGTGCGTATTGGACTAATTCCTCAAAGCCTATCGTATGTTCCTTGACAAAAGCTTGATCATACCATTTATTCTCGATAATGATATTTATAATTCCCAAAGCCAAGGCTCCATCTGTAGCCGGTTTAATTGGAAAATACAGATCAGCAAACTTTGCGAAGCTGTTTTTCCGCGGATCAATCAATATCACCTTTGCTCCGCGTTCCCTTGCTTCTTTAATTTTGTTATAAAGGGGGAAATGGGATGCCAATGGGTTGGAGCCCCAAATAACAATACATTTTGCATCCTGAAAATCAGAGGTTGGATAACTGCCGATTACGGATTTTACGGCAGCATGCTTAGACACAGCACATAATGTATCATTGGAGAAAATGTTAGGGGTACCGAATGCAAAGGCAAACCGCCTACAAAGGTCGCCCTGTGTTGAATCTAAAGATTCCCCCTTCCAAACGCCGATGCTTTTTGCTCCATATTTTTCCTTGATAGACAGCATTCTTTGAGAGATTTCCCGCAAGGCCACTTCCAGATCAATTTCCTGCCATTTTCCATCTACCTTTTTCAGCGGTTTTAAAATCCTTTCCGGCGAATAGACCAAGTCCAGAATGGCTCTTCCTTTCACACATAGTTTACCTTCATTAAAAGGATGGTCTTTATCGCCGGAGATTTTTTTTATTTTACCCTGTTCAATATTTACAACGATGGGACAACGATAGCTACACATGCGACAAAAAGTCTTAACACTGCAATTCGCCTTATTGTAGTCCTGTATCAGCATATTCAGCATCCTCTCCTGGCTAACAAAGTCCACTACTTACCATGTATCTACATCGATAAATCAACTGATTATTTAACGCGAATCCGGGGATTCAACAGGCCATATAATAAATCGGCAATCAAATTTGCCAGGCAAAGTAATGCTACAGCCACCATGCTGCAAGCTTGGATTAAAGGCAAATCTTGATTTTGCATACCATATAACAATAATCTACCTAATCCCGGATAACCGAATACCACTTCAGCCACAAGCATTCCTCCGATCATCATACCGGCATCCATTGCTATAATCGTTATTGTAGGCAAAAGAGCGTTTCGCAAAGCATGCCGAACCAGTACTTGTCGGCGGGGTAAACCTTTAAGATAGGCAGCCCGCACATAATCAGTGCGCAAAACATCTATTGTGCCGGCCCTGGTCATACGTGCTACATAACCAAGACTATTTAGGGCTACGGCGATCGCCGGCAATATCAGATAAGGAAGTGCTTCGCCAAAAGTAGAATCCGGAAGGATAGACGAGTTAGCCGGTAGCCAACCCAGGAAGTGGCAAAACAAAGGAATCAACAATAAAGAGCTGACAAAGACAGGTAATGCTACGAACATCATGGAAATAGTTGTGATGATTTGATCAGGCCATTTGTCCCGTTTTAACGCTGCTAATACTCCTAACAAGATGCCAAACGGCACATAAAGCATCAGAACCACAACTGCTAACATGGCTGAATTGCGCAACCTAGACATCACCATTGGAAACACTGGCATGCGGCTAACAAGAGAATTGCCCCAATCCCCTTGAACGAAATTCACCGCCCAATCTAAGTATTGAATGTAAAAAGGGTTATTTAAGCCATATTCTTCTCTTAAATTGGCGATCGCCTCTTCTGTGGCAAACTGGCCCAGCACCAACTGAGCTACATCGCCAGGCAAAAACTGCGTTATAGAGAAGATAATGAGAGACGCTAAGAACACAATCACTAGAATAGAGCCAAAACGGCGAAGTATATAAGTTGCCATCATCTAACCTCCCTCAGGGTATCCGCTTGCCCCACAATTACTTCGCTTTGCATAGTTCGCAGTTCGTCAAGAGTGATGTGGCAGCAGATTTGATGATGATCGCTCACATCCTGCCAGGGTGGCTCCTGAGCTTCGCAAATCTCGCCTATTTTACGAGGACAGCGAGTATGAAAACGACACCCAGAAGGCAAATCGATCGGGCTGGGCACATTTCCTTCCAGCCGAATCCGTTCTTGTTGCACATCAGGATCTGGGACAGGAATGGCCGATAGTAATGCCTCGGTATAAGGGTGATAAGGCGGCAAAAAGACATCCTCAGATGAGCCAATCTCACATATTCGTCCCAAATACATTACCGCAACCCAATCAGAGATATAGCGCACCGCCGCTAAATCATGTGAAATAAACAGGTACGATATTTTACTGGAATCCTGCAGTTTGATCAAAAGATTTATCAAAGCAGCTTGTACAGAAACATCCAAGGAAGATAGTGGTTCATCACAAAGTATCATAGTAGGTTCTGACGCCATGGCGCGGGCGATGGCTATGCGCTGTTTTTCACCACCACTTAATTCGTGAGGCAGACGATTGATGTAATCCTCAGGTAGGTTCACAGCACTAAACAATTCCTTCACCCGCATCTGGATCTCTTCTTTGGACAAATCCCCCATCAAAACAAAAGGCCGGGAAACGCTGTCCCCTATTGTATAATGAGGATTTAGAGAGGCATCCGGATTCTGAAATACCATCTGAATCCTTTTTTTCTGGGCAGAAGTTCTTTTCGCAACAGTATAGGGTAACAGTTGACCTTCCAGCTCCATTTTACCGGAAGTAGCCTCTTCTAGCCCTGCAATACAACGAGCAAAAGTTGTCTTGCCACACCCGCTCTCTCCCACAACACCCAAAGTAAAACCGCCGCGTACACCCACAGACACATCATCTACAGCCTTAATTTCTGTTCCGCTTTGCTTGAAAAGTGAATCAAACCCACTTGCCGTAACATCAAAATATTTCTTAATATTACTCGCTGTAAATACCAGCGGACCCTCTTCATGCTCATCCATATCCCTAACCTGTTGAACATCCATTAACAGGTCAGGATTGCTCTGCAAAGCTTCCCATCGTCGGCAAGCAGTAAAATGGCCTGCTTCAGCTTCAACCTGTGACGGTCGCTCAGCCTGACAATCATCCTCAACAAGCTTACAACGAGGCCCAAATATGCAGCCAGATGGGAGATGATTCATGCGTGGTATAAAACCGGGAATTGCGCTTAAACTGACATTACGCTTGTCATTGGTGACCTTTGGCAAACAACCTAGCAACCCTCTTGTATAGGGGTGAAGCTTATGATTAAAAACCTGCCGGACTGTTCCTTCCTCCATAATCTCCCCGGCATACATGACACCCACCCGGTTGCAGATATTTGCAACTACACCAAGGTTGTGGGTAATGAAAAGAACTGCCATATTATATTCCGTCAATAGCTCACGGACCAGGTCTAGGATTGCTGCTTCAGTGGTCACATCCAGGCTTGTGGTTGGCTCGTCCATAATTAGAAGCTCAGGATTTGTAGTTAAGGCAATGGCGATCACGACACGCTGCAACATACCACCGCTCAACTGGTGCGCATAGCGTTTTGCCACTGATTCAGGATCAGGCATGCGCATTTTCCTTAACATTTCCAGGGCTTTTTCTCTTGCTTGGGATGAGGACATATGTAAATGTAGCCGAGCCACTTCAGCTATCTGTTCGCCAATAGTTATTGAAGGGTTTACCGCAGCAGCAGGATCCTGGTGTACCATAGTGATCCTGGAACCCCAAATTTTTTGCATCTTGGACATTGGCAGAGTAAGCAGATCTGTGTTACCTAGTTTAATCGAACCACTATTAATCTGGCCATTATCGGCAAGGTAACGGACAATCGCCCGCGCTAACGTACTTTTCCCTGAGCCCGATTCCCCAACCAATCCATATATCTCACCAGCAGCGATCTGTAAAGAAACATCGCGAACTGTATACACTAGCCCCTGCCCTGTACGGTAGGTCACAGTGAGATTCCTGACATCCAAAATGGGATCAGTGTCGATACTTTTTTGGGATCTATACATTTCAGTCACTACTCACACCACCCGGTAACAACATTTTGCGCAAGCCGTCGCTCACAAAACTTACCCCCACAACCAAAATCGCAATAGACGCTGCAGGAAAAAATATTATCCAAGGAGCATTATTATAAAAAGGACGCGCCTCGCTCACCATAAATCCCCAGTCAGGCGTAGGTGGCTGTACACCCAAGCCTAAAAAACCCAAGGAGGCAACCATAAAAATTGCATACACAAAGCGCATAGATGCCTCTACGGCAAGATGCGGTAGCACATTGGGCAAGACTTCCCGCATCAAGATATAGCGGATACTTTCACCACGCAGTTTAGCTGCTTCAATAAATGCCCTGGTCTTGATATCTAAAACTACACTGCGTACCACTCGCGTTACTACAGGAATATACATAAAACCAACCACTAGAATCACGCTGTAAAATGAGGAACCCAGGGAAAACAGCACCAGCATGGCTAATAATAAGCCTGGAATAGACATCATCACTTCCATCAAACGCATAATAACGTCATCCAGCAAACCTCCCCAATATCCTGCAATCAAACCTATGACCAGTCCAAAAATGACAGCAAGGGCTGCCCCTGTCCCGGCAATAACGCATACACTCCTACTGCCCATAACAACTCGAGAAAAAACATCACGACCAAATTCATCTGTACCGAAGATATGATCTACTGAGGGTGACTGTAACCGCTGTTCAATATTTTGCTCTGCATAATCATAAGGCACAACCAATGGGCCGACCACTGCCGATAGTAAAAATAAAACCACGACAAAAAAACCAATGGTAGTTAATAGATTGCGCCGAACTTTCTTCCAAATGGCTAAATATTTAGGCTGTATATACTCTTGATTAATTTGCATCGTAGCCAAACAAACACCTCCGGCATTTACAGAAATACTCCCCCATCTAAAAATAAACAGATGGGGGAGAAAATTTATATGGCTGTTATTACCTTTCCAGATAAACGCTCCTAAAGTCAACCGAGACCTCGACTATATGCTCTTTGATGCCTTTTACATCTTTACTTGATGCCCAAGCACTGTGCTTGAAAGCAGGAACAATGATAGGACCGCGTTCCATAAAGATCTCTTGGGCTCTGTTATATAGCTTAACACGCTCGTCGAAATCCATTTCTACAGCTATCTTCGCTGCTACCTCATCCAATTCCGGATCTGACCAGTGAGTTTCGTTCCAAAGAGCACCAGTGATATATGCCTGTTGGAGAAATATACCTGGGTGCGTCCTGGAACCCCAGTCAGTGATCCCAAGATCATAATCCAGCCAATTTACATAGTAAATATCGCCAGGAACAAGTTGAATATCTACATCTACACCGATTTCCTTCATCTGCTCTTTCCACATTACAGCTATAGCAGAATTGGGACGGACTTCAGGTGAATGTATGGTGAGTTCTAAGCCATCAGCATAGCCGGCTTCGGCCAATAACTCTTTTGCCTTTTCAACATTATATTCAGGTTCAGGCGCATCGAGATAGTAATCACCATAAGCAGGGCTAATAGGTGTATCCAGGCCAATTACTCCAAAACCTTCAAAGGCTGCTTCAAGAATTCCTTGACGGTCAGTGCCAAGCTTAAGAGCTTGCCGAACACGAACATCATCGAAAGGAGCAACATCTGCACGCATACGAATAGGGTAGTGAGTCGCTGATGGTTTCGTGTAAAGCACTAAATCTGGCTCCGTTTCGAACATCTCCAGAGACTCGGCAGGCGGTTCATACACAAAATCAACCTGACCTCCGCGCAATGCCTCCATCGCAGATGCCTTATCCGGAATAACAATGAGCTCTAGGCCGTCCAGATAGGGAAGCGGGTTACCTTCATCGTCATCTCTCCAGTAATTGGGGTTCCGGGTGAGAACCACGCGATCCTCCGGAGAAAATGACTCAACCATGAAGGCTCCAACTCCGTTGGCATTGGTCTCAAGATCAGTATTGTCTGCATCAACAATGCCGCGGTCGGCTAGATCCAGTAGAAATTCTGGGTTGGTTTCTTTTAATTCGAAAACAACAGTAAGATCATCAGGCGTTGTGATATCAACGATATTTGCGAATAGTTCTACTGTTTTTGCACCCACATCGGGGTCACGCAAGCGGTCGAATGTGTACTTGACATCACGAGAAGTCATCTCTTTGCCATCATGAAATAAAACATTATCTCGCAGTTTAAAGGTCCAGGTATTTTCTTCTTCATCGTAATCCCAACTCTCAGCTAAACTGCGCTCGCCATCCGGACGCCCTTCCTCATCACAAAAAACCAGATAATCGTTCCACATAGCTGCGGCCTGATTATCTCCTGAGGTCGTAAGAAAAGTTGGGTCCAAGGCGGTTGTCGTATCAATGGCCACGCGCAAGGTACCACCATGCTTAGCGGACAACTGATCAGCATCTTCTTCTGGTGCGTCATTCGACGAACAAGAAAACATTGCAAAGCTTAACAGCAACAACACGGCAATTAAAATAGTAAATCTTTTGTTCAATATTTTCCCTCCTCTTTTTGGTATATGCTTAAGCCATGTCAGTTTTGTACTGTAACTGATCTCTAGCTAAAGACCCTATTAACTTTCAACATTTAGTTTTTTCATTACTATAGATTTTGTCGGACAGGTGGTAGAACATAGGCCACATCCCCAGCACTTTTCAGGGTCATATACAATCTTCTTTCTCATTTTTCCTTTGATTTCGACTTCTTCTGTCCCAAAAGTGAAAACGCCAAAGTAGCACCGCTTTACACAGCGTCCACAATGGATACAAGAATCTTCGTCATAACAGGCCATATACTCCACTATAGGGAATTTACCCTTGCTGTTAAATTCAACAGCTGCACGCACAGGATAACAACAGCATGCACAGCAGTTGCAAACCCCTGTAGCCCCATTTTCTCTCCAGTCTGGATTAACTTGAAGCATGAGACCCTTTTTGTGCGCATTTATTATTATCTCTTTAGCTTCTTCCTTACTGATCTCACGGCCGAAAGTACGATCTGTAATGTTATCATCAAAACGGATGCATGTTTCCCTTGGTTTGTTGCAGGCGTCTTTTAAGTTTCGACAATCACAGGGAACAACTCTAAACTTCTTTGATTTTGACATGTACTCATCGAGTTCATCCAACGGCAGATAAGTTATATTTGATGATTTATCAAATTCGCCTTTAAGCCTCTTTTCAAAAGAGGGGGTTGTCTTGTATAATCCATAATTCCATTCGTCAAGCTCAGCCCGTACTTCTTTTGGAATGCTATGGTAGTTATCAGCAAACTTACAACTGAAGTTTAGTTGTTGATAAAAGTTCACAGCGATATAAACACCCTGATCATTTTCATCTTTATTTAATACTGATCTCAGATAGGAATCTTCCATAAGTTCACGGGCTTTTTCTTCAGTAATACCTATTTTGCCGGCCAATTCCCCTGGCGTCATTCCTTTGCCATCCATAGTTACCACAATATCCATATCCTGTTCAGTTACAAATATATTGAGATAAGGAATTGCAATTTCGGGCACTTCAAATAGTTTTAAAAATTTGTCTCGTGTTGTCTTCATCAACGCATCCTCCTAATAAGCTGCTTTTATTTGCGCAATGATTCTGGATCAATAACCACATAAGCTTGTCCTGCAGTTGATTTGATTTCGAGATAAATATCTATTTTCCTGCAAGCAATCCCGCCTCTTTTAACCACCCCCGTAAGTTTGATCCATCATGCCGGTGACTTCAATTTCCGCCGAGTTATCTACTGTTATATTCCTATTTGCTTTTCCGGAAAACAAAAAGGAGCAGAACGCAAACAGGTTGCGTTCCTACTCCCTCATATCTCATAGCTGTGAGTAGGGACACGGGGACGGTTCTCGCGTCCCGCTAGGCTTCCTTTTATTGCTTCATTCCCGTTTAGTGGATAATTAGAAACAGTTTTTACTTCTATGGTAGGGCAACAGAGTATTTATTCCAACGACTAACCACTAACGACTATTCCCAGTCGCTCCTCAACAAACTTTTCCAAATCTTTTTCCAGACCCGGGTCGATGTCCGGTTTTTCATATTGCTTCAAGAGCTCCTGCGCCTTAGCTCCTGCCATTTCCTTTAACTCTTTTCTGCCATCCAGCTCCCACTTGTCATAAACAGTTCTTTGGAAAACAGCGGGTTCATAAAATTCGTCTCTGAAATGCTGGAAGGTGTGCATCTCACCGATATAGGAACCTGACGGTCCCACCTTTTTTATCAGGTCTACAGCCATGTTCTCCTCTGTGAATTCCAGCGGCCTGATCATTCTCATTACATAGCCGGCGATCTCACAGTCCAGTACAAACTTTTCTAATGATGCATGCAGCCAACTTCCCAACTCCCCGATCCCAGGAAGCAGATTGATCCCACAGCTGACAGTATTATAGAACTGTAGAGCAGATTCGGCGCCAGCCTGAAAATCGGCATCCAGTGAATCGGTCAGGCCGCAGTCACCCCTGGAAGGAAGCCTGTAGAACCTCGCTATCTGAGCGGAAGCCCGCTCTAAAAGCCGTGTCTCAGGAGCACCGATAGGCGCACTACCGGTTTTCATATGGGTAATTGTGCCGATTGTACCGTAAATAACCGGGGCACCAGGATTGATCAGTTGGCTGAGTACGAGCATCCCCAGGTTCTCGCAGTTCTGAGTAATCAATACTCCTGGTAGTGTACAGGGAGCAGACATTCCAGCAACTGGCATAGCAGCAATAACAAATGGCACCCCGTATTCTGCCAAAAGGATCACCAAGTCACTCTGATCCGCTGTTAAAAATAATGGTGAAACAGGATTAATCCCACCCAATGCATAATGAACGCCCTTTCGTGCATCTTCCTTCATCTTTTCCGGGGTAATACCAAAAGCCATACATACCAACTGTAGAGAGTTTTCATCATAGATCTGGCAGGGCTTGTCTGTATACTTTATTTCCCCCAAGAGATGCCAGAAATGATTGCCTTCCTGGGGCACCTCTGACGCCAAAACCACCTGACGGTTAAAGGCGATCAGATCTGAGGACTGGACCAGCTTCAAAAAATTAATACAGTCAGCTTTCACAGCAGGCCTCTGAACACCATTTGACTCCATGAAAAAAGGAGCGATACCGGTAGGGCCGAAAGCAAAGCTATCCCCGCCTACCTGAAGATTGTTTTTGGGGTTTCTGGCAAGGATCGTAAAACATTCTGGCGCCCTTTTCACAGCCTCTTCAATCACCTTTTCAGTGAAAAAGACGGTCCGGCCATCCACCCGCAGGCCATGTTCTTGAAAAACCTTTCTGGCACGCTCAGACCCCACCAACATTCCAGTATTAGTCAGGATATCCACTGTTTTAGTGTGCACCTTTTCTAGATCGCTTTCACTTAAAGGGCAGATTCTCTCGAAGTGTGTTTCCATATATATTTTTCCTCCTAATATAATAAGCGTGACAAAAGGACCGTCCCCTCATCACGTCCCTGACTAACGACCAACAACTATCTCTGCTGCTACGGTTTAACATGCCCTAAGACTCGTCGAAGACGTGCCTATGTGGCAGACGAAACGTCCCCGTGCCACATCACGCTAGATGTGACTTATGCCCAGCCCCATCGCTTCATGTTCAAATCCCTTGATCGGGGCACCGATTGTACCGTAAAGGGCAACAGCCAGCCATTCTCCATCAGAATAGTCCCCTGCTAGGCGGGGGCCTCTGACAACGCTGAACATCAACCCTACACTGCGCAGAATACTCCCCAAGGCCAATTCACCGCGGCACACCCCGTGAAAGGCATCCAGGATGGAGTGATAGAGAGCATGCTCCTCCCTGTATTGGTTCTGAATTAAACCTCTCCTTTTGGAAGCCGTTTCTACCGCTGCAAATATCTTTTCACCTTCCATAGAACCAGCCCGCCCCTTGAACAGCTTGTACCCTAGCTTTTCTCCCTTATCATAGAGCTCCTTCTCCTCACTCTGAGAACTGAGAGCTAGCAAAACGGACAGTTTGCCGATTGTAATTTTACTGCTCAAATTACCACCCCTAATCTTAGAATACCGTTCTACTTATTCTTCACAGAGGAGCAATAATCCTCCTGGTACAGCCACAGAATTCAGAGCAGCAAAAAATCCCATTAAAAACAATAGGTGACAGGGTGAAAAGGAGACGGGGGTCTTGTCACGTTGGTAAGGACGCAATTCTACAGAGTGCGGCCTTTTCCGTTCTGCGCGGTAAATTCTTATGACTTTATCATCGTTGCAAATCAATGCATAGAATGTAAAAATGGTTTCCTGGGCAGCAGGTTTTCTCCGGCCTTTGCCTTTTCAGTGGTGGCATCTGCGTTTATGCCTGCTGCCCAGGAGATGAGAAAACCAACTGGAGTGATGAAAATGTCCCAAAGGCCTCCCTGTTCCTCTGGACGCTACTGGCGGGTGGAAGCCGGTAATACGCTGTACAGCATTGCCCTAGAAGTGGGAACAACAGTGGATAAATTAATAAACGTAAATCCGGGGATAGATCCTGATAACCTGCAGCCAGGAGATTTCATCTGCCTGCCAGAGGAATTTCCCCCCTGTCCTTCAGGCGTATTCTGGAGAGTGTCTCCCGGGGATACCTTATATCAGATTTCCCAGGTGACCGGTACCTCAATCGATGCTTTGCTGGCAGCAAATCCGGGCATCGATCCGAACAATTTGCGGGTTGGTCAGGTAATATGCATACCTTGATAGTATTTAGGGGTCAGTGATTGGGGTGGCGGTAAGTATTTTTGGGTGACAAGACCTCCGTCCCCCTATCACAAAAAAAACGCCTGCTCCCTTTTTAGGAAGCAGGCAATCTTTTGTTTAGCGTGACAGGACCCCCGTCCCCTTGTCACGCTTGAATACTATATTATCTTCTGCCGCATCGACTAAGATCTCGTCACCTGATTTGAACTTACCTGCCAGCATTTCTTCGGAGAGTTGATCCTCTACCATGCGCTGGATAACCCGCCGCAGCGGACGAGCGCCAAATGCGGGATCATAGCCTTTTTTAACAAGAAGTTCTTTGGCAGCCTGGGTAAACTCCAGCTGCAGCCCAAATTCAGTGAGACGCTTGCTGACCGTCATCAACATCAGCTCTACAATTTCCTTCATATGCTCTTCCTGCAGTGCATGGAAGACAATGACATCATCAACCCTGTTCAAGAACTCGGGACGGAAGGTGCGCCGCAATTCATCCATAACCTGCTCCTTCATCGACTCGTAATTCATCTCATCCCTGTCAGCACCACCCGGCTTAAATCCTAAGCGGTGCTCCCTGCGAATCAGGTTCGCCCCAACATTGGATGTCATGATGATCACAGTATTCCGGAAATCCACAGTTCTGCCTTGGGCATCGGTCACACGCCCATCCTCCATCATCTGAAGCAGGACATGGAAGACATCTGGGTGCGCCTTTTCAATCTCATCAAAGAGTACTACCGAATATGGATGCCGGCGAACAGCTTCAGTCAGCTGGCCTGCCTCCTCATACCCCACATACCCGGGAGGCGCTCCCAGGAGCCTAGATACGGTATGCTTCTCCATATACTCAGACATATCGAAGCGCGCCATGGCCTCTTCATCCCCAAAAAGGGCTTCTGCTAGCGCTTTGGCCAATTCTGTCTTGCCAACCCCGGTAGGTCCCAAGAAGATGAAAGAACCAATCGGACGCTTAGGATCCTTCAGCCCTGCCCGCGCTCTTCTGATGGCACGAGACACTGACTCGACCGCTTCATCCTGGCCGATTACCCGCTGATGCAGGGTATCCTCCATATGCAGCAGACGCTGAGATTCCTCCTCTTGCAATCTGTTGACAGGTACCCCTGTCCAGCTGGAAACCACAACAGCAATATCTTCCTCTGTAACAATCGATTGATCCAATTCCTTGCGCTGCACCCAGTTGTTCTTGTTACGCTCTAATTCGTCCTGTACCTTCTGCTCCTCATCCCGCAGTGATGCTGCCTTTTCAAATTCCTGGTTGACCACAGCTGATTCTTTTTCCTTGCGCACACGCTCAAGTTTTTCCTCAAGCTCCTTAACATCCGGTGGAGCAGTATAAGCCTTGAGCCGCACCCGGGAAGCCGCCTCATCCATCAGGTCAATAGCCTTGTCTGGAAGAAAGCGGTCAGTTATATAGCGGCTGCCCAATTTGGTGGCAGCTTTCAGGGCACTGTCAGTGATCTTAACTCTGTGATGGGCCTCATAGCGATCCCGCAAACCCCTTAGAATTTCCACAGTCTCTTCCTGGGTAGGCTCTCCCACAGTGACTGGCTGGAAGCGGCGCTCTAAGGCTGCATCCTTCTCGATATTCTTGCGATACTCATCGATGGTAGTAGCCCCAACACACTGGAGCTCACCCCTGGCCAATGCAGGTTTCAATATATTGGCCGCATCGATAGCGCCCTCAGCTGCACCCGCACCGACAAGGGTATGTACCTCATCGATAAATAGAAGTACATTGCCAGAACTCCGAATTTCTTCGATAACCTTCTTGAGCCGTTCCTCAAACTCACCCCGATACTTGGTTCCGGCAACAGTTGCCGACATATCCAGGGTAACCACCCTTTTATCTGCAAGCATTTCCGGCACTTTATTCTCTACAATCCTCTGGGCAAGCCCTTCCGCAACAGCAGTTTTACCCACTCCGGGCTCCCCGATCAGGCAGGGGTTATTTTTAGTGCGCCTGCTCAAAATCTGGATTACCCGTTCAATCTCCTTTTCCCTGCCGATGACAGGGTCTAGCTTTCCTTCTCTGGCAAGCTCTGTCAAATCACGCCCCAGTTCATCCAGTGTGGGCGTCTGACTGGAACGCTGCGCCATTCCGGGTTGCTTGTGGCCGGGATTGATAGAACCAACCCCTCCCAGCAGCATCAATACCTGGCGGCGCACTTTTTCCGAAGTAATCCCCTGATTAGTCAGAGCCTGTGCGGCTACACCTTCACCTTCACTGATCAACCCCAGCAGGATATGTTCTGTGCCTACATAGCTGACACCCTGCCGGCGCCCCTCTTCCTGAGCAAGCTCAAGAACCTTTTTGGCACGGGGCGTAAGCCCGATCTCTTCACCAGATATAGACTTGCCGGGTGAAACGATCTTCTCCACTTCCTGGCGCACTTTATCCAGATTAACTCCCAACGCCTGCAGTGACCTGGCAGCGATCCCTTCACCCTCTCTGAGCAACCCCAGAAGAAGGTGTTCAGTACCAACAGCAGAGTGACCTAAGCGCCGCGCCTCATCTCTGGCCAAGAAAAGTACCTTTTGCGCTCTCTCTGTAAACCTAGCGAACATACTCAAAACCTCCTTTCTAATGTTAAGACAGTGTTCCTCTGATCAATTCAGCTCTCTTAAAATCACGGTTAAAGGCATCAATTTCTTTGCCGGCCAGCTTGCGCAAAAAAGCCGGCCTGATCACAACCAACAGCTCATTAAGTTTTCTATTCTGTACATCCCGCAGTAGACCCATATCCAGTCCCAGGCGCACATTGGAAAGGTGTGCCATTGCCTCTTCAGAACTGATAATATAGGCATTAGTCAAAATACCATAAGAACGGAAAACCAGGTCCTCCAACCGCGCAAGGCCATCTTTGCGTAGCTTATCCCGCATCTGTTCCTCCTGTTCAATGATCTGGATGCAGACCGATCCCAGGTTGGCAATGATCTCTTCCTCACTGTGCCCCAAAGTAACCTGGTTGGAAATCTGAAATAGGTTTCCTTTGGCCTGGGTTCCCTCACCATAAAGGCCACGCACAGTAAAGCCCAGCTTAGAAAGTGACATAAAGAATCTGTTGGCCTGGTTAGTCATGGCTATTGCCGGAAGATGCATCATCACCGAGGCCCTGAGACCTGTTCCCACATTGGTAGGGCAGCAGGTCAAATAGCCGTATTGTTCATCAAAGGCATAATCAAGTTTGCTTTCCAGCAAATCATCAACCTGGCTGGCCATACTCCATGCTTCCTTTAACTGCAGTGCAGGAAGAAGAACCTGCAGGCGCAAGTGATCCTCCTCATTGACCATCACACTGATCGCCTCATCCTCACTTAGGGCAATACCGCTCTCTGCCGCCTCATTTTCGGCGAACTGTGGGCTGATCAAATGCTTTTCCACCAGGAGCATCAGATCATGAGAGGAGAGATCTTTAGTCTGAGAAAAATCTATCCCTTCCACCTGCTGCCGCATCTCTTCACTGGTAAGGGCATCCTTGGCCAGCCTCAACACTTCCCGACTGCTCTGTTCATCATGCAAATGGGGAAAATTAAACTTGTTAAGGTTGCGGGCCAATCTTACACGGCTGCTGATTACAATGGAGGCATAAGGGCCCTTTCCCTCCATCCACTTTGTATAAGGGTCACTGAGGGCATTCTCTATAGACATATAATTGCCTCCTTTACTGAAGTTTATTTTCCATGTCACGAATCTTGTCGCGGAGTTCGGCAGCCCTTTCATAGGCCTCATCCTGCACAGCCTGCTGCAGCTGGGCCTTTAGCTTATCAATCTCCCGCTTCACACCGAGTTTACCACCTGCTCTTTTGGGAACCTTACCAGTATGCTGAGTTGTTCCCTGCACCCTGCGGAGCAGTGGTTTTAATCGATCATCAAAGGTATTGTAACAGTTGCTGCAGCCGAACCTGCCGATCTCGCCAAACTGAGTAAAATTCAGCCCGCATTGGGGACACTCAGGTGATGCCGCAGCATTCATTTGTTGCAGTGGAGCGCCATCCAGCATCCCTGCAAGAAGTTTATGAATGGAAAAACCGGGATCAAGGTTCAAGGATATGGAGAGCTCCTGATGGTTCTGTGCACACTCATGGCACAGGTGCAGCTCCTTTTTAGTATTATTCACGATCTGAGTCAGATGAACTGTTGCTGGTTTCTTTTGACATTCCTGACATAACATAAAACCAACCTCCCTTTAGGCAACCTTCTGATGTTATTGAAGAGTCACCTGATGTTCCTTTAATTAATATCTCCTACTTCCCTCACATTGAAGCAAATTAGAAGAAACCCTCATCGGCAAGAGCTCTCAGAATCCGCAGCATCAGCTTGCCGCCCTCCCCATTTGAAAGGCCTCTTTCCAACACCTCTAAAGTAGTAGCCAAAATAAGGAATTCGCCCTTGGTAAAATATCCACGACTGGCAAAAGTACACAGAGCTGCCCGTGCATCTTGATCCGATTTTTTACCATCAAACTTTTCTTCGACAGCTTTTTCTGAGGCTGTAAACAAACTGCATACCCTGATATAACCGCCACCTCCCCTGCGGCTCTGCACCACATATCCATTTCGCAGGCCGAAACGGGTTTTGAGCACATAAGTGACCTGGGAGGGAACACAGTCGAAGCGCTGGGCGACATCCTTCCTGCTCAGTTCAACCCGGCCATCCGAACTCTTTGTCAACAGCGATTTGATATACGCTTCAATTGCATTTACTATAGACCTAGATTCCATCCCGCATCCCTCCGCTGTTTATTAACGATAAAATAATTTTATGGGGCTATCCTTTGCTATATTAGCTGGCAGAGCATCTGGTAATTATAGTGGTTCGAATCCTGACTGATATAAGCTGTACAATTGCATCGACTACTGCTATACTGATGCATCATTTTAATGGCTGCTATAGATAGCCCCAATCTTGACTAACTTGGAGTCAAATCCTCCGTCCCTTTGACTCACGTTGACTAACTTTGCCCTTTTGACCTTCTTTGACCTATATTATAGTCTGTTGGTTAAGGAAAGTCAAAGACTTTTTTTCTTTTATTTTCCCCTTAATATCGCCAGAATAAACAATGAGTCAAGTGAGTCAAGGGGACGGTCACTTTGACTCAGAGGGATATTATATTCTCAATGAGAAAAAAGAACTCCTGGATTTCTCAATTGGAGTTCTTTTCATAAAACGTCGGATGGTACCTGGAACCTGACATTCTTAATGAAGTTTATTAAAAAAATCGGTGCTATAATCTCTAATATCAGATGCGTTAAGGATACCATATTTTGATTTAATTTCTTTAAAGTATTTAGCTATTTCTTCTTTATCTATTATCCGATCTGAGTTTTCATTATCACTTAAACCTGTTCTAGTAACTCTCCAGGGCTTCTCTGCATGGGTCATTTTTTCTAAAACCTTACCACTATAACAGCCGAAATTTCTGATGATACTATCTAGGAGTTCTCTTTCTCCCGTTGTTAATTTTATCTCCCCATATTCAAAATTCTCTTCCTCAATCGGGTTATAGCCATGGTCTTTATACTTACAATAAACACTTCTAAATACTGGGCCATGTACCCAGGCTTCGCAGTTATTGTAGAATAAATACTCTCCAGTAAAGGCTTTATAAAATCCCTGAGCGAAATACAATAACTTTTGTAAAGCTAACGGTGTTATATCAACTGATTTGGATAGCAAATATTTAACTACATAATCAATTTTATTATCCGGCTCAAAGGGAGTATCTATTGCCGTTTCATTTTTTTCTAAAGCATGAATTATCCGTCTGTATGCTACATCTGTGATCCTATCTTTATTTTGCTCCAAAACCTTTTTCATATAATCGGAGTCACAAAGAATTTTTTTTAACATATCAGAGTATTTCTTTGTGGGAACATCTCCATCTAAATACCTAGTTAAAGTACCCTCCCCCCAACCTAATAATAAAGATAAAGGCCTTTTTCCTACATCATATTTCTCTAATATAATTTCAATTTCTGATACTAAAATCAGCCCTTCTTTTTCTCTGTATGCTATATCCAGCATAGCTAAATTATGATCACGAATATCTGCTACAAACATTTCACTTCCGCATTCATTACAATAAGCTTCTTTTCCTGTATATTCAACACTCTTACCTTTGATGTTCTTTTGCTTTTTCACTTCTTTGACAGAGTATCCAGCCATTTCATGGCAGTTTTCACAAAATCCCAACATTTGAGTTGCCTCCTTTTGATTTATCTTATTTATCTTCAATTTGATATAAACAAGATATTATTTAAATAGGCATCTAATAGGTTTCTTTCTTTTATGAAAAGATACCACTATAGTGAAGTCCTCTCCTCTTCTTGTCTGAGTCATGTTAGTCTTAATATATATGTCAACCACTTCCAAAGCACCCCAATAATCTAACTCTTGGCACTTACAGAATATGTACAGTTTCTCATGGGAAAATCCTTCCTTTTCATTGTCAACAGCATAGCAAAAATCATCGTATTGAATCCCTAATAATATTTCTTTTTCCTTTTTTGTATCAATTTTATAATCCTCAATAAAATCCACGTTTTCTTGTCTATTCCGACCTTTAGAAATAATATACTTTCCATCTAATATGGCCTTTCTGAACTTACCAAGATATTTTTTGATCTCATCAGGGGTCATATCCGTATATTTACTTGTTTTTCTTTCGCCGGAGCTCAAATTCCGGTCACTACCCTTCTCCTATTATATTAAAATTGTACTATAAGTATACCAAAAATACAATAATAATCGTATCAAATAATAACTTAATTGATTATTATGTATCAATATATTAAGCATTTGACGTTTTTAGGGGAACCAAATCAGCGGGCTTCAGTTCCGCCGTAACTGGTGCTGTTCATACTATTGAAGAAAGAGGATTGAAATACCAGATCACACCGACACAAACCATCATCGAAGGAGAATTAGATCAACTGATGGATGTGGCCAAAGAAATCCATGAAAACGCCATGGCCGGCACCACCAGAGTCATCACCAACATCACTATTGATGAGCGAAGGGATAAAGAGGTCAATATGGAGGAACAAGTAGATATTGTAACACAGTCACTGAGGTGATAAATCAGCGCAGCTGCGACAGCGTACCTTGAACATTAAGCATGTGTGACAAGACCCCCGTCCCCGCGTCCGCCTAAAACCCCCGTCCCTTTGACTCGCTTTGACTCAGTCGCCGACCATGCGTCTGGTTAGGCGCTGGACTAGGTAGTAGCCACCCAAGTTGATCAGGAGGATCAGCAGGATTAGAACGGCGGCTGTGCCAAAGGCGACGCCAAATTCGCCGGTTTCCATAGCCACCAGGTAGAGGTGCATGGAGAGGGTACGCGCAGGGCTGAAAATTGATTTGGGTATCAGCAGCGAACCGCCCAGGGTGAGCAATAATGCCGCCGTTTCACCGATCACACGACCAATACCCAACAGGGATGCTGTAAAAATTCCCGGCAAAGCGCTGGGAAGGACCACATTCATCACTGTATCCCACTTGCTGACCCCTAACGCCAGGCTCCCTTCCCTGTAGGAGTTAGGAATAGCTTGCAGCGCTTCCTCTGTCACCCGGATAATAATTGGCAAAATCATGCAGAAAGCAGTGAGAGAACCGGAAATTATCGACCAACCCCCGGTTATGGGCTCCAATAACACAACAAAAAATGCGAAACCAAACAGTCCAATCACTATAGAGGGAATGCCTGCCAGGGCATCTGAAAAAAACCTGATCACTCGTACTAAAGGGCCCTCTCGTGTGAATTCGGAGAGATAAACAGCCGCCCCCACACCCACCGGTATCGCCAGGAGCATAGTGAGCAGAGTAAAGTAGATGGTTCCCACCAGGGGTGAAAAAATACCCCCTTCGCTCCCCATCTTGCGGGGGTTTTCCAAAAAGAAGGAGATACTTAACTGTCCAAGGCCTTGCACCATAACATAACCGACGATCAAGGCCAAAATAGATACAGTGAGCAAAGCTGAACCCCAGATAAACCATTTCGCCAATTTCTCCTGGATCGGCATTTTCATCAGGCGTTGGCCCCCTTCCTGGCAATAAGCAGCGCAAGGCCGTTCAAGATCATGATAACAATAAAGAGAACTACGCCAGTAGCAAATAGCGCCTGAGCATGCTCTCCTGAAGCGTAAGACATCTCTAGCCCGATATTCCCGCTAAGGGTACGGACTGGAGAAAAGATAGATGTAGGAAAAGCCGGGGCGTTGCCTGCAACCATAAGAATAGCCATGGTTTCCCCAATCGCCCTACCCATCCCCAATATGACACTGGACATAATCCCAGTGCCGGCAGCGGGAAGTGTATTATGCCAAATTGTCTGCCACTGATGGACACCAAGGGCATAGGAACCCTCTTTATAGGCTTTGGGTACCGCCCGCAAAGCATCTTCGGAAATGCTCACAATCGTAGGCAGAATCATGATTCCCAGCACTAGAGAGGCGGCTAAAATGCCATAGCCTGTCCTCATCTCCGGTGACAACAGATCGCCAAACCAATTCAGCGCCACATGTCGCACCAGAGGCACAATTACCGTCATCCCAAATAAACCGTAGACAACAGAAGGGATCCCAGCCAGCAATTCCACCGCTCGCCGGGTCCAAAAAGCTATTCTCTCAGGGGCATACTCCGCAAGAAAAACCGCTGTGGTAACACCAAGGGGAACTCCGATAATCAAAGCACCCAGAGTAACAGCCAGGGTGCCGATAACCATAGGTAGGATGCCAAAGATACCCTCCCCGGGCAGCCATTCAAGTCCGGTGAGAAAGGTAAAGAACCCTGTTTTGGCCAATAGGGGATAGCCCTGGAGGAAAACAAACAATCCCACCAGAACAACCACCAGGATAGAAGCCAGAGCAAACAACAGAAGCAATTTAGTATAAAAGGTCTCTTTCAGCGATGTAATAATAGGAACCTACCTCCCTCATTCCCCTGAGGCTGGCGTCCCTGACAAGGGATGTCAGTTGTCTGAAATTGATATAAAGTTTTGTCTTACAATCTGTTGTCCATCCGGACTGAGAACAAAATCGATAAAATTCCTGGCATTTCCCCGGGGCTGCTCCCCGGTAAGATAAAAAAAGGAGCGGGTAAGCTTATAGGATCCATTTTTAATGGTTTCACTCTCAGGCATAACGCCGTCCACTGCCAGCACCTTGATACTATCGTTGACATTGCCAAGAGATATATAAGCAATAGCATGAGGATCCCCGGCGACAGCGGTGCGCAGAGAGCCGGTAGTATTCTGGACTCCCGTCTTGCTGCTGATTTTGGCGCCCTTCATCACCAGATCTTCAAAGGCGCCCCGGGTTCCAGAACCCTCCTCCCGGGTGAAGGTATTGATAGCCCCATCCTTCCCCCCAACTTCACTCCAGTTGGTGATCTGTCCACTATAGATGAGCCGCACCTGTTCCAAAGTCAGGTTGTCCACCTGACTTTCCGGATTGACTACCAGAGTAATCCCATCAATAGCAATAGGGATCACTGTCAGTCCCTCCCTTTCATCACTTTCCAGTTCCCGGGAAGATGCTCCGATATCTGAGGTTCCATCCCGAGTCGCTTTGATCCCCGCACTGGAACCCCCGCCCGCTACATTGATCGTGATCTCCGAGTTTTCTTCCATAAAGGCGTTGGCCAGTTCCTCTGAAAGAGGCTGAATTGAAGAGGAACCAGAAATATTGATAGTATTTTCAGGATCAGCAGAGGCACAGCCTCCCGCCAGGAGCGCCACAACCAAGATAACGAACAATATCTTAACACTAACAGATCTCTTTAATCTTGAAATCATTCCAAAACCCCTATTCCAGTCTGGCTACCGGCGTGACTAAAGGACCGTGCCCGCATCACACTCTCATATTTACTGTAGTATACTGTTATATTATTTCTAGCTTACAGACAATAGATTAAGGAAATATTAACTATAGATTAAATTTAGATTGCAAATCTTTATCAAAAATGCGTGACAAGAGAACCGCGCCGCCGTCCCGTGTCACGTATGACAAGACCCCCGTCATTTGAGATGTGGGAATGAGTCAAAACCCCCGTCCCTTTGACTCATTGGTTAAGATCTTTGCGTTCACCCCTGACCATAAAATAGACTGCTTCGCCAACATTTGTAGCGTGATCGGCGATTCTCTCCAAAAATCGAGCAACAAAAAGAAGCTGTGTAGCCTGCTTGATAGTTTGGGAATCAACCATCATTAAGACCACAAGTTCACTTAAAACCTGATTATAAAGATCATCAACTTCATGGTCAAATTCGATCAAACAGTCCACCTGCTCCGGTGCCTCGTTGACATAAGCCTCCAAGCTGATCCTGGTCATCTCCTGGGTAATTTTCATCATGCGCGGTATATCGATCAATGGCTTGATCAGCGGCTGCTCGGAAATGCGGATAGTCACCTTGGCAATATCGCCAGCCAGGTCCGCCATGCGCTCCAGGTCGGTGATAATCTTGATGGCTGTAGTAATCACACGCAGATCCGTGGCCATCGGCTGCTGCAAGGCAAGCAGCGTTATACAGCAGTCCTCGATCTCGATCATAAAATCATCGATGGCATCATCCCCATCGATCACCTGCTGGGCCAGTTCATCATCCCGTTTTTTCAAGGATTTCACAGCATTATAGATCGCTTCTTCCACCATGGTTCCCATCTTCAAAACATCTTCTTTCAACCCAGCAAGCTGTTCACTATAGGATTTTCTAGCCACTGGCCTTCATCCCTTTCTCTTAGCCAAAACGGCCGGTAATATAGCCCTCGGTCTCCTCCTTGGATGGTTTGGTAAAAATCTTATCTGTCTCATCGAACTCGATCAGTGATCCAGTCAGCAAAAACGCGGTATACTGAGAAACTCTTGCCGCCTGCTGCATATTATGGGTGACAATAATAATAGTGTAATCCTTTTTCAGTTCATGGATCAGGTCCTCGACCCTGGAGGTAGAAATGGGATCCAGTGCCGAACAGGGTTCATCCATCAGCAGCACCTCAGGTTGCACCGCCAAAGCCCTGGCAATACAAAGACGCTGCTGCTGCCCTCCAGACAGCTGGAATGCCGATTTATGCAAACTGTCTTTGACCTCATTCCAGAGAGCCGCCTCCTTCAGGCTTCTTACCACTATTTCCTTTAGCACCTTCCGGTCCCGCTCTCCATGGCGGCGCGGCCCATAAGCGACATTCTCAAAGATTGATTTAGGGAAAGGATTCGGGCTTTGAAAAACCATTCCCACTCGGTTGCGCAGGCCGACCACATCTGTCTCACTATCGTATATATCTTCTCCATCCAACAAAACAGAACCTTCGACCCTGGCCGAGGGGATAAGATCGTTCATCCTATTCAATGTCCTGAGCAAACTGGACTTACCGCACCCGGAGGGCCCGATCAAGGCTGTCACTTGGTGAGAAGCGATATCCAAATTAATGTCTTTTAGTACTTTGTTAGAGCCATAGTACAGATCTAGGTTGTGAATTTCAAATTTATTCTTTGTCTCCATGCCTTCCTGAACCCCCTATCTTCTCTCCGGTAGGCAGGGAAATATAGAAACTAGAGCCCCTGCCTAGTTCACTTTCTGCCCAAACGCGACCTCCATGGGCACTGACAATGTGTTTTACAATAGCCAACCCCAATCCCGTTCCACCCAACTTCCGACTCCTGGTTTTATCCACACGATAGAAACGCTCAAAAACACGATCCAGATCTTCCTCAGGAACACCATTCCCATCATCCTCCACTATTACAACCGCCTCTTCCGGCTCAGACAACAGCGTGATCGTCACTTGACCACCCTCCGGTGTATATTTCAAACTGTTATCCAGCAGATTTTCCACAGACTGGTGGATCATATGTGCATCAGCCGATACTATCACAGGGTGACTGGGAACTATCGCCTTTAAAGATAAGCCCTTTTTTAGGAAACGGGGCTCCATCACATCAACTATCTCCTTGATTCTTAATGTCAAATCCAGGGGCATCAGCTGGGGCTTTACTTCCTGAAACTCGATTCGGGAAAGCTCCAGGATATCATTAACCAGTCTGCTCAGTCTGTTCGCCTCGTCATTGATGATATTCACGAACTCCTCTGCAGAACGGTGATTGTACAGAGCTCCGTCAAGAAGCGTTTCCGCAAAACCCTTGATCGATGTAACCGGGGTCTTCAACTCATGGGAAACATTAGCCATAAACTCAGCCCGCATTCTTTCCAATCCTCTGGTCTCGGTAATGTCATAGAGCACAACCACCACACCTGACTTTTTACTCCGCTCCCCCAATACAGGCGCAGCAGTTACTTCAAGAATGCGTTCTTGCGGATAAAACAGGGAAATTTCAGCGCACCGCACCTCTCCCTCAGCAAAAACCTCCGTGATTAAACTGCTCAAAGAATAGTTATGTAATGCTTCTACCTGCGATTTTCCCAGAATGTTCTTGTCCGCAACCCCCAGGATTTCCTCTGCAGCGGGATTAAACAAAACCACCTGGCCATCGCTGTTTACTAACAGCACACCACTTTCCATATTGGCAACAATAGTCTCTAATCTGCTCTTGCTCTCTTCCAGAGCTGCCAGCGTTCCCCTGACCTTATCTGAAAAACTGTTTAAATAAAGCGCCACCTCACCCAGTTCATCCTGATCCCGGTGATTAAGACGGACACTCCAGTTGCCACCCGCAAGCTGCTGCACAACCCGGGTAAATTCATCTAGAGGATGCGTAACCCTCTGCACCAGCAGAATCGCCAGAATCATGCTGATGACAAAGACCAATGCCGCCACTGCAATCCCATAAGGCAAGGAGAAATAAATGACAAACCCTAGAGTTAACACAGCAGCCCCCAAGATCATGAGAAATCCCAGAGTCAATCTGATAGCGATCACATTAGTTCTTCTGGTTGCTGTAACTTGTAACCCACCCCCCGCACAGTTTTAATATAACGGGGATTGCTAGGGTCAATCTCGATCTTCTCCCTCAAATGCCTGATATGCACATCAACCACTCGGGCATCCCCATAAAAATCATATCCCCACACCTTTTCCAAGATCTGCTCCCTGCTCATTACTATGCCTTTATTCTGGCAAAAGAGAAGGAGCAACTCAAACTCCCTGGAGGTCAGATCCAGTTCTCTGCCATCACGCCTCACTTCATACCTTAAAGGGAATATCTCTAGTGAACCCAGCTTCAACAGTTCTTCCGGCTCATCTTTAGCTTCCTTTGTGCGGCGCAGGAGTGCCCTTACCCGGGCCACTAACTCCCGAGGGCTGAAGGGCTTGGTCAGATAATCATCAGCTCCGATCTCTAAACCAAGAACCTTATCGATCTCTCCATCTTTTGCCGTCAGCATCAAGATAGGCACTTGGATCCCATCCAGGCGCAGCTGGCGGCAGAGGGAAAGGCCATCCATCTCCGGAAGCATCACATCAAGCACAACCAAATCCAGAGGCTCCCGGCGGATTATATCCAATGCTTCACGCCCATCATAAGCGGCCAGAGTCTCAAAGCCTTCCTTTTCCAGATTAAAGGAAACAAGTTTGACAATCGCTTCTTCATCATCTACTATAAGAACCTTGGAAGACAAGATACATTCTACCTCCTTATGCTTCCCCTTCTCTCCTAAAGCATTTTTCCCTCACAGGTCGGTGTAAAAGACCGGCAACAGCGAAGGGGGGGTCATCCTTAGAGGGTCATCTTCATTATAACAGAGGGAAGTTATACACCTGCCTTTTCTTCATTATTATAACAAAGGAAAGGGGAGAGAATCCCCCCAATTATTGCTGAACATCCTCATTGAGTCGGTAGAACCTGCTGCCGCTATTTTACTATTTTACCGGGATAAAACCGTCCGCTACTATCTCCTGTCCCTCAGCACTCAGCACAAAGTCGATAAAAGCTTTGACAACGCCTTCAGGTTCTTCCTTGGTCAAGTAGAGGAATGGGCGGGCAACCTTATATGTTCCATCCTGTATCGTTTCGTTAGTTGCTTCAACATCATCGATTTTAAGAGCTGTCACCGACTCGTCCAAACTGCCCAGTGAGATATATCCTATACCGTTAACATCACCTGAGACAGCAGTGCGCACAGCACCAGTTGAATTTTGCACACCAGCTTTTGCGCTGATCTTTGCATCTCCCATTACGATTTCCTCAAAAGCGTCACGAGTTCCGGAGCCTTCTTCTCTGGTAAACACATTAATTGCTCCGCCCTCTCCACCGACGTCCTTCCAATCAGTGATCTCGCCTGCAAATATTTTTTGCGTTTCTTCCAGAGTCAAGCCTTCGACAGCGTTATCCGGATGAATAACTATAGCTATTCCATCTTTAGCAATAACGGTTTCATTAAGCCCCTTCTCCTCTTCCTTGAGTTCACGTGAAGAAGCACCTATATCCGCAGTACCTTCCTGGGCTGCTTTAATCCCTGCTCCAGAACCGCCACCAGCTACGTTAATCTCAACACCCTGGTTTTGTTCCATAAAAGCGCTTGCCAGTTCCTCAGAAAGAGGCTGTACAGAAGTTGAACCTGCAATAGTAATATTGCCTTCCAATGTTTCAGTTTGTTCAGTATCCCCGTTCTCAGTGCCAGAATCGGCACAGCCAACCGCCGCCACCATTAAAAGCATTGCGGCCAACACCACTCCCAACAACTTCACCTTGGAAATCTTCATTGACTTGTTAACCTCCTCGCTAATTGTTGTAGCTTTTGCTCCATTGTAAGCCTTGATAATTAACATCTCTTTATGGATTTATTAACAAAGACTATTCATTTGATTAAGGCAATGTTAATTCCCCCACCCATCTCAATAAAAAAAGAACCGCCCCCGAAAGGCCAGTTCCTCTTATTTAATTGATGGCACAAAGGGACTGTCCCCTTGGCAGGCCAGTTCTCCTTGACACAAGAGAACCGTCCCCCTGTGTCACGTCACCTGTGTCATTCAGCCATTACCGATTTGGCCAGTTCAATCAACTCATCTGTGAAAACACCCACATCCTGTCCTGCTTTTTCTCCCATAGTATTGAAAACATCCCGTACATGGGTGGCTTCCTCTAGCATTTCAAGAGACTCTAGGTGAGATGCGTAGCGTTCGATGAGCCCTCGGTCACAGTAATCACTCACTGCGACAAATTCCACATTAGCCTCAGGCAAATCAACAGGAAGGTCGCTGACATAGGAGCGAACGCAGTTGATGTAGAGCAATTTAATAACTTTTATCTGCCTGGTATCACTTAATAGGACGAGGAAAAACAATAATCCATCCAAAGCATCTCTATACTGTTCATCCTCAGTTTCCATCATAGCCCGCTGCAGTGCCTCAATGACCTGGGGGAAAAAATAATGATACTCCCCATCCGCAAAGAGCGTCTCCTCCAAAGGCGGACTTAAAGAAGGCCTGGAGTGCAAATTTTTCAAGATCTCCGTAAGTTTGGAGAACACAGCATAGATACCACCCAAAACAGAATAAAGGGGAACTTCAATTTTTAACTCCCCCTCCGCAACCGCAGACATGACAAGACCAATATCATCACTCAAATTATCAGCCAACATCTGATCATAGGCAGGATACTGGCGCATAACAGAACGTAATTCTTGATACATTTCACCCTGATCATCATTCCCCTGCTCTTTCATGATTTCATCCATTTTCTCCTCAGCTGCTGCTAAATCACTCCTTGTTTTGTGCAGCACAGTATATAAAAATAAATCCCGGGTGTCATCAATGACAAACCACCCTAAAGCAATGAGCAGGGTTTTCAACTCTTCATCAGTGTAATCATCATAAAGTAGAGACAAGCCAATAGAATTAACTGTCTCCTCAATAAACTCCAGCCCCTCATCACCTGTCAGGTACTGATCGATAAGATCCCAAAGATCCTCATCCTCATCGTCAGCCGACCCAGATGCAAACTGCCATACCGGAATTCTAACCACTCTTAGCTGCTGCTTTTCCCCCAGCAACACTTGAAACGCCAGAGACAGGGTACTCACAGCCCCCTCATCCAGGCTTCCACGTATCAACTCCTCTGCTTCCCAGGCATCATTGAGCACACTGCCTAAAGTCTCAGGAGAAGGCATATGCCCATCGTCAGACTGCAGCCCACACAAAAATCCCAGAGTCTCTATAACCTCATGCCCTTCAGGCGTAAAACCCCCGCCCACAGCCTGGCTGATACGGCGTGTCGCATCCTCCACCAAGCCCTGGCAGCACTTCTTAAACTTACGCCCACTGCCACAGGGACAG
>DIQC01000020.1:0-2527 GCA_002426495.1 Thermacetogenium sp. UBA5472 | reverse complement strand
CATTATCCTGGTGATACCCAGTACCTTTAATCAAATAATTGCTTTTTCCTCCAGTATCCCCACCGATAATAACCGAGTAATATGACAGAGATTGCTAACATAATGCATGCACTATAAATAACGTCTACTTCCGAAACTTGCAATACGCGCTGCCATTTTTTTGCCCCTATATTTTTGCAGCCATCGCATTAACCGCCGTGCCAAGTGCCATTGACGGTAATAAAATAATATCCAACATCAGCATAAAAATCTCCTCTGTGAGGAAACCTTTAAATGAGTCAAGGGGGCGGTCACTTTGACTCAGAGGGATATTCTGTCTTCATGCTGTACTAGACAGCAACCTAACACATTGTTGGATACCAGATTCCTGCTGCAGCGTTAAATTATGTGGCAAACGAAACGTCCCCATGCCACCTAAAGGAGTGATACCATTGCCCTTACTGGGAATAAGCCTCACCCCTGTTGGCACCAAATCAGCAAGCTTCAGCTCAGCTGTAACCGGTGCTGTTCATACTATTGAAGAAAGAGGATTAAAATACCAGATCACCCCAACCCAAACCATCATCGAAGGAGAATTAGATCAACTATTGGAGGTGGCCAAGGAAATCCACGAAAACGCCATGGCCGGCACCACCAGGGTCATCACCAACATCACCATCGATGAGCGAAGGGATAAAGAGGTCAATATGGAGGAACAAGTAGATATTGTAACACAGTCACTGCGCTGATTATCAATTGCCTGAGTGTAAAAGTCCGGGAAGAGTCTTTATGCCTCTTCCCCAGCTTTGGACTTGCGACATCTAATAGCCTAGCGGGCCTGATAACGGAAAGCCCTTTAACAGCCACAAGAACCCTCCGAGATCACTGAAAAAGTACCTTTTTAAGCAGCCTTAGCGTCTGCCCCAGTCCAATTTTGTCGGCTAAAAGGCAAAATATAGTATAAATGAAATAAAAAATTAGCTTTTAATCCTTTTGAGGCGGATACCATCTTGGCTATCCGCTTTAAGTTTACCGCCACTGCCGTTAGTTTTGCTTGAATGCTGATACTTCGTAGACCGTAGCCTGTGGCTCGGTCTAATCCATGGAATCTTTTCAGTTCTGCATTCTTGGGTTCGATTTTTGCTCGTTTCCGGTATTCCTCAAGGAATTCCTTGGTTTTAGCTCTTTGGCTGTACTCATATAACTCAGGGGTATCTATGCTTATTATCAGTTGTCTAGCTATTAGTTTACTTTTACCCATGCATTCAGCCCGGCGGGGACAATTGCGACAGCGCTCACGCTCAAAGCTGTATTGCAGTTGCTCCTTTTTTTTGCCCTTTTGCTTAATCGTTTTCTTTTTTACTTTTACCGTTTCATTTCCCATAACACAAAACCACTGATCGCTGTCTTTATTGTAGCTGAATAGCTCTTCATTTATTTTGTAAGTACTTGCACTTACCGGTATATAGGCTGGAGCTCCTTTCCCCTCGATTAGGTCAAGTATATCTGGGCGAAAATAAGCTTTGTCTCCATATACTCCAGTTAAGATAAGCCATGATCGCTCAATCTCTTCAAGATGGCTCTTAAAATAGTAACCATCAACATAGTTGCCTGGTTCCACAATTATGCTAGTTATTAAACCACCGTCAGTGGTTTGGCATAACTCTGCTTTGTAGCCATAAAACGATTGGGTCTTGCTTTTGTGACCTACTCGGGCGTCTTTATCTACCAGTGAACGTATTCCTTTTTGCTCAATGAACAGGTCGCTTTCCAATATCTCCTGGGCCTCATCTGCTGCCTGGATAACTTCCTCTGATGTTTCTTCACTAACTTGTTCTATCAGATCTTCAAGATAGTCCTTCATAACTTGTTTGGCTTCATCATGATCTTCTATCTGTGTGTAGTCTGGTATTTCATATTCTTCCTGTCCCTTGGCTTCAAATATATTCTTAGCCAACTGTTTCATGATGCGTTCAGGTATTTTTTTCGTGGTGTTTGCTTCAATATGGGTCGTGTCTATGACAATACCGTTTTTACTTTCAATTATGCCTCTTTCTACACATTGGCGTACGATCTCGGTAATGATAGCATCCATGCTAATATCTTTTAAGCGCTGGGTACGAAACTTGGTTAGTAAACTGGTTTCAGGCAGCGGATCCTCAGGATTAAGTCCCACAAACCACTTGTAAGCCAGATTTACGGTCAAATCTTGTATCAATTGTTCATCAGACAGGTTGTACAGATATTTTAAGATCTGGATCCGTAACATCATTTCCGGTTCTTTGGCGGGTCGACCAAAGTTCTTGCAATACCTATCTTCTAACAATTCATTGACAAAGCTAAGCGATATTGCTGAATTTATAACTTTTAGTATATGATTTTCGGGTATCATGTTGTACAATGAACTATAGAAACTGTTTTGCTTAAAGGTAGTTTTGACTAACATAAAAGGCATCCCTCCGGTATATTTTGTTGTGGTAACTTAATTATACCATTGGTGTGGATGCTTTTTATGTTTTATTGACGACTTTTTCAGTGGTCTCGAACC
>DIQC01000071.1:6198-8504 GCA_002426495.1 Thermacetogenium sp. UBA5472 | reverse complement strand
GGACGTTACGTCTCCATACACCTTTATCTCTGCGTTATCAAAGGCGCAGATGCCGTAAGAAACTCCTTCCACATCTCCATAGACGGTCACATGCGTGGGGTAGGTGTCCCCCATGGTGTAAATGCCGGCGTTCTTGCCAATCACACTACCGGGTAACGCCTGACTGCCCACCGTTACGGTGCCGCCCGCTCTAATAGATACCCCGTCTCCTGTCCCGCCCGTTACGACAGCGCTGCCCACATGCACCGTGTTTCCGGGTCCATGCAGGTATACGGCAGGCCTCGATACTCCGGCAGTAACCGTAACCGGGCCATTCACGGTAATCATACAGTTGGTGTTTGCTTCAACACCGTGTGTATTTCCCGATACCGATCCGTCTTGAATGTTGACGGTCGCGTTGTTCGCGCTAAATCCTGATCCACCGTGGCTATTTATCGCTACGGCGACACTATCGTCCGATTCAAAAGTTGACCCACCACCGGCGCTTAAGCCCGAACCTGCGGTGTCGATAAACAATTCGCCGCCGCCTGTGCTGTCTGTAAATGTCATCTTTGCCCGGTTCTTTAACTCAACGCCGTAGCCAGAGTTGTTGTTGATGGTGAGGTTGTTGCCGCTCAGATCGAAGGTGATATTTTCACCATCAATTGTGATAGCGAAACTGCCGCTATCGTTGGTGTAGGTAATATTGTCGAGCAGTTTGATGGTATCGCCGCTCTTGAAGCCNNTCTTTAACTCAACGCCGTAGCCCTGGTTGTTGTTGATGGTGAGGTTGTTGCCGCTCAGATCGAAGGTGATATTTTCACCATCAATTGTGATAGCGAAACTGCTGCTATTCTTGGTGTAGGCAATGTTTTGCAGCAGCTCGATGGTATCGCCGCTTTGAACCACCGTCAACGCGGCATCCAGCGTGGCGTACTCTGTCGCCCCGATTGTGCAGACGTTCCCGCTCGCAGCCGCCACAGTCAATGTAAGGCCAGTGTCGGTATAGGTCGGCACTAATGTGATACCTATCTCCGCCATTTTATTTCTGATTTCGGAAAATTCGCCTGTCCTTGAACCGCAAGTCATGATCTCAAAAGTATCGCCTGGTAGGGGGGCATACTCACGTATGAAATCAATTTCCAATATGCCGCCCAGCTTCGCCGCGCCGGCAACGTCGAGCTTGCAATACTTGTCGGACCCGGCTCCCCAGACTTTCAGGGCTAGCGCACCCGTACTTCCTTGCTTATAATCGGCACCGAAACGGACGGATGAAGTATGCCATATGGTCATTTCGCCGTCATTTGTAAAAGCGCCGCCGATGGAATAATCTCCCTGAGCAAAACACAGATAAGTTCCGTCTGACACCGCAAAAGTTCCTGTACCCCCGCTTCCTCCGAAAAGAACGAGTTCTCCCTCATTTATCATTATCTGCCCGTTATTCACCAAAGGGCGGCTCATGCCTACATCAGTGCCTGCATCTATAACTAACCTGGTGTTTGCATCCACGGTAAAAGTACCGTTTCCCTCAATGCTTCCTCTGCTCCATTGCAATTCGCTGTCATTTACTATTATTGTGACGTCTCCATCCCCGCTCAGCTTTCCGCTTTTCAGGTATGAAGTGCCAGTAAGGTAAAGGTATTTGCCTGATTCCACTGATACTTCCCCAGAGCAGTCAAGTGTTACGGACGTAGTGTTATAAACTACCGCCGCTACTGTAGATGCGGGGATGATAGCCGTATCCCCAAGACCGGGTGCTTCCTCCGGCTCCCAGTTGTCGGCCACATTCCAATTCTCATTTGACGCCCCGGTCCATGTCATGGTCTTTCCCGCCGCGAATACAGGCTGGCACAGTGTAAATGCTAATATGAAGTATAGCGCCAACGAGATAATTCGTTTCATTCTCATTCCATTAACCTCCACTTTCTATTGAATTTTAAATCGCCGATTATAATGTTTGCCGCCGAACAGATTGCCAGTACCAATGTTGCCCAGCAGGCTACCTTCCTCTTTACGCCGCCCGTCTCGGCTGCCACCACTGCACCGGAACCAAAGTTTATTCGCCGTCCCTGTTTCCGATAATTGTAAAGGTTTTATCTTCTTTGAAATACTGTGCTGCCACTAAGTCTCCTTTAGCATTTTTGCCTTCATAAAGAAGATATTCCTCTATCTGCATTTCATTGGCTTCTTCTGGGAAATCCGTTTTAAGAATCTCCCGATAGTTCTCGAAATCCTTTTGGTCCACATTTTCAAACAGAATCATTACATTGCCCAAGCCGTCATTGCTAGCGCTAATGATTTGACCCTTCTTAAACTTGGGGAGATAA
>DIQC01000071.1:2939-6017 GCA_002426495.1 Thermacetogenium sp. UBA5472 | reverse complement strand
CAACTTGACATCATCATCGCTTACGATTTTCTCAACAACCTTTTCGCTCACTTTTTGTTCTATTTTTCGTTTCATTCCACAGCCTGTTATCACAAAGGCGAGCAAAATAATAAGAAGTGCAACCACCAGTTTTTTCATCATTCTTTCCTCCATTGCACTATGCAGATCTTTATTTTAAGATATCGTATTTCCCAAAAAGAGGCAGTCGGATGGCCTTGCCGTTAAAACCGTTAATTAAGCCGATAATAGCTAAAGCAAAGACGGCCAAAGCAAAAACGGGTGTTAAGATCCAACCGATGACTGGGATTATTCCTAAAACAAGATTACCCGCGATGGATACAATAAGTAGCAGCAGTGCCTGATTTGCATGGAACCTTGCATATTTTGATTGGGGGCAAACCAACAATGGCAAGAAGAAAATAAAGTAGGCAAGACCCGCCATTGTTTTGTTGTTATCAATATCCGTCTGTTCAAAAGTACTAATTTGTTCTGGCATCAGTTCTGACATTTCAAGATCCTCCTTCGACTTTTCGTTGTGCGGCTTTGATGACCGCTCAAAATCTCTTTCCGCTTAGATCCTCGTAAATTCTCCATAGGGGTAAACTGGTGGCTGAACTACACTATAGATGCCACCAAACAAGGTTGATCCTTACGCCGTCAAAGCGGCATAGGAGCCACTTTGCCCATTTAAAATGCTTTGGTAAGCACCCATCTGCTCCTTGCCGTTGACGAAAGCACAGCTTATGAAATACTGCGCCGCATAATCACCTCCGTTATTTATGAGCAGCTTGGGTTCCCCACCCTTTGCGTCGCTAGCGTAAAATGAACGTCAAAAGTTTTTTATTTTGAACTCAACAATCTTGCTCAATACTCCTCACGGGGTGGTCCGGCAGTAATATTCACCCAATTTCCCAGGCTGAGCGAAACAGCCACACTGATATTCCATCCATCCTTGAACCCGAAAACATGGGAGAGATGCCCATCACTCTGCTTGTAAGTATCAAAGGCCTTACCATCTTTTAGATAATCAAGATACAAATTATAAAGGGCTTCTAAGGTTTGTTTTGACTTGTAGACAATGACGATATTATTGTCTCTTGAAAGCATCTCGCTCAGATAGAGGTCAAATTCAGCATCGGCGGCAACGGGGATCTGGGGAAACCCCTGCGGCAATTTTGCTCTTAGATCTGTGGGTATGGGACCGCTGTTGGCTGCCTTTCCTGACTCATTAGCGCTAACACTTGTTGATCCCTGTCCAGCGGTGTTAGGATTTGAATTGACCGCGCCGGTTCCTTTAATTTCCGACGCTTGATCTTCCGTTCTAGCCGCTAAAGCGATTGCTTGTTCTCTCGTTGTCGTGCCGTCTCTGGGGGGAAGTCCTTCAGAAGCGAAGGGTTTCATCAGATCGGCCCCCTTCTCGATCTCGGCTTTTTGAAGTTCAGGCTTTGCCCCGCCGCCAGCTTTAGAGGCTTCTTCGATGAGGCTAGAGGCAGTATTTGAAAAGGGGCTGTAGGTATAATATTCTTCCTCGTCATTTGAGATTAGGTAGGCATACCTGACCCGAAAGCTGTAGAGAGTTGACTTTATGTCCACATTTTCCGATCGCCCTTCGCTAATAGGATTAAATTCTGCGCTGTTGACCGCAAATATTCCGGTTTCATCATATCCAGCATGCAGCGAGTTCCCGAAAAGCGACTCACCCCTGTCATAGCGCCAAGCCCCGTCTCCAACCTTTACATCAATTTGGTATTCCAGAGGCGCTTCGCCATGTTCGTCCCAATACCGAACAAGTCCTAATATATCTGCGGGATTTGTCCATTTCAACCCAAAATATTGGCTTCCATCTTCCCATTCCTTAACCATCACCGTCAAGTTTTGCGGGGCAGCGAAGCTACCAACCGTCGGGGGCGATGCCGCAAACGCGCCTAGGCCAGTTATGGACAGCATGGTTAAGAGCATAGCAACAATAAAAAAATTAAAAGCTTTAGTTTGCATTGTTCCTCCTCCTCGTATTTTTGTAGGGCTTGTTATTCAAAAGTCGGTAGTCTGTGTTTATTTGTCTTAGATTGCCTGTTCATGGATAAACACAATCACACCGTAAGAGATTTCTGCATCATCGGTCGGAACAGGGAAAATAACGCCCCTGTTGAAACGGTCAGACTCCAGCACGCTTTGTTGTGCAACTCCTGAAAACATGGAAAACGGGTTCGTTAAGCCTTCTAAAAAGGAGGTATTTCCGCTGAAGACCTGTGTGATAGCGGAAGCCAGCTGCTTATCTGTGATCTTGTCTTGAAGAATGCAGGTGGCTTCCTCTTCTAAATTGACAAACCGCAATTTTGTTTCTGCTGTAAAAGCTTTGTTTACCATGGCCAGTCTATATTGCTGTGTAAAGATAACGATGGGATAAGGGAAAAAGTCGATAATCTGAGAAAACAAACCCTCGTTGGCGATAAGCGTCTGAAATTTTCTTATCATTTGACCTTGAGTCTCTGTTCTTTTCTCCAACATTTTTTGCACTACTGTCAGTTCCTCAAGCAGCTGCTCTTTTGTCTTGTCGCCCATATGAACGCTCCTTTCCACGAACTGCTAATATTTTCATAACTGCTATCAATATTTTATTAGCTATCCGGCTGTGGGGATAGGCCGGATATACTTATAATTAGTAAGGAAAGTGCTATCTTGTAAATAAAAAAAGAAGCCGAGCTTTTGTAACCAAAGCCCGGCTTTCTCTTATTACTTTTATATGGCAATCCATTTTATTCTGACATTTTCCGATAAGCTGATGGGGAAAGTCCGGTTTTATCTTTAAATACTCGGGCAGAATGCCCGTTATAATCCATATTACAGGCGGTAAAGGCCTGAGCGATGGTAAGGTTGGTATCCAGCAGCTTCTCCTTCAATTTGCTAATTTTATAATTGGTATAATACTCATAGGGAGTTACACCGGTATGCTTTTTGAACAGCTTTGTGAAATGGGATTTGCTGAGGCACGCCGCCTTTGCCGTTTCGCGTAAATCAAAAGGCTTCTGCCAATGGGTTTCTATGTATTGTTTGCCCCACCCGATTTCTTCTTTCCCT
>DIQC01000071.1:0-2635 GCA_002426495.1 Thermacetogenium sp. UBA5472 | reverse complement strand
TCCACATTAAAATGTCGGATCATGTCCTGATAAGATGCATTGAAATCGGTAAGATATATAGTTTTACCTGTCAAAACCTGCCTGACCTGATCCATAACGCCAAGCTCACGCACGATGGGGTCTTTAAAAACATTGTATTCGCCCACATGAGATTCCACGTCCTTTATGCCTATCATCTCCAGCGTTGCTTTGTTAATCATCCTCGCCGTCCCGTCAAGAGAGAAAATCTGGATCGGATAGGGGAAGAACTCGATTACTTTCGCAAGCAGTTCCTTTTCTTTAAAAAGGGACTGGAATGATTTGACTAAGTTCCTTTGTGCATCATCAACCTGATCTTTCATAGATTTTCCCTCATTTCTTTTTGGCCTGACAATTTCCGATAAGCTGATGGGGAAAGTCCGGTTTTATCTTTAAATATCCGGGCGGAATGCCCGTTATAATCAATATTGCAGGCGGCAAAAGCCTGAGCGATGGTAAGGTTGGTATCCATCAGCTTTTCCTTCACTTTGCTGATCTTATAATTGGTATAATACTCATGGGGGGTGGCACCGGTATGCTTCTTAAACAGCTTTGTGAAATGGGATTTACTGAGACAGGCCGCCCTTGCCGTTTCGTTCAAGTCAAACCTTTCCAGCCAGTGGTTTTCTATGTATTCTTTAGCCTTTTCAATTTCATCCTTACCGCGATAAACTCTTCTGTTGATTAAAAATGCTGCAACATACATCACTCGGTTTTCGCCATCCAAGATAGGAAAAACCGTTATATCCTGATATATGGCCTCTACATCGAAATCCTTTATGCCATAACGCTGCACAATTCCTTCCAAAGGCACTCTGACATCCGGAAAGAAGACGGTTTCGCCCCGAAAAGCCCGTTTTAACACATGGAGCTGGCCCGTTGCGATAACGTCAGGATCTTTGAATAAATTGTATTTGCCGATAACCATATCCGGGCTGCAAGCATCATATTCGGCCAACATAGCCTTATTCATCAGCACCGATGTTCCATCCGGGGCGTAAACCTGAATCGGATAGGGGAAGCACTCAATTACTTTCGCAAGCAATTCTTCCTTTCCAAAGAGCGATTGGAATGACCCTATGATGTTATTTTGCATTTCTTTCATATTACTTCCCATTTTTTAGCCCCTTTTTATACCTGCCATCTTTAGGCTTTTCCGCATCCTTAGGGAGCAGCCACATATTGCCCATTTTAATCCGTCAGGCTGCACAGTAAAGCGTTACCATCCGGCTTCCGATGCCCCATCTTTCACCCGTTTCCTTCACGGTCATATAGTTCAGCATGGTATCCCCCAAATAGTTTTTCTTTTATTATACTACAGATCTCAGTATATTTCTATGTTTAGAAATATACTGAAGGCAGAAATGCGTGTAATAAGATCATAGGAAGAGCTTCTTTTAAGCCAATCTAACCCCCAGCCGCTCCCGCTGTACATAATAAGAGAAATATAAAGCGCCTCAAAATATTGGAGCAAGGCAAGCAAGCGGGCTATTCTGAATTCCAAAGGTCTCTCCCTCTTTGAATAGCGAGGAATCATCATGCCAGATAAAAAAAGACACCTTAAAACCCGTATTCAGCAGTAGAAATTTTGAACACTTGTTGTCTAAATCCTTATATACCAACGTATTATAGTTTAGAGACTGCAGATGCCATAACTTTAAAACAATTCTCGTTGCCAGACTAGCAAAAGTTTCCAGATTAAAGGTTTTCTATGCTCCTCCGTCTAATACTTACTATATTAGACGGGAGGTTGATGATATGAAAAGAAAATCCAAAAAGAAACGGATTGGGTATTGTCGTGGAGTGGTTTTCGGTTCACATCATTGCCTCCTTTCAAGCGGTACACAATGATTATGAACCCTGGAACTTAGTTTGACAATCCATAAACTGGAAGTTACTGCTAGACTAAGTTCCAGTCGGGGTCTTCCACTCTGGAAATTACTTTTGCATATACCCATTCCTTAGGACTCTTAGACTTACATAACGGCTTTTCCCCACTCGATCACAAATCGCAGGCTATCATGGTTCCCTTTATCATCGCCGAAACCATCGGCTGATTTCCTTTTATTTTCGGCTTAATCGTTGGTATCTATAGTCGAGTCTTAACTCGGTTTTACCGAACGCCTTTATTGCTTTGCCGACGGAAGTTAAGATTAAGCTATCATCTTGGCGAAGATCAGGAGCGTGTCTGAAGCTCCGGACCCCTATTGATTCTTACGACTTTAGTCGTGGAAATATGCTAATGTCCGTATAGACCAAAGCCATAGGCAAAAAAGTGCCCGTCTGTCTTAATAGTCGAGTAGGGTAGGGGAATTTCACCCCTTCCCCCTCACAGAACCGAACGTGAGCCTCTCGACTCATTCGGCTCTTATTGTTCAAACCATTTCCTTCAAAAGGTACCAGTGAGCAAACATCCTGTCTGGTAAAATAAAAAAATGGTTTTTGCTTCTCCCATAATGACTCCTCCCAATATATGGTTGATCTTCTGTTCAAAGCTGAACAATACAGCCCCTTTGCTCCAGCCCCATTACAGAACCTTCATCACTACTACGGGCTGTTCCGCCCCTGTGCTCCGCATCAGTACTCTCGCCTTATGGGGGTTCCCCACTTGAACTTC
>DIQC01000051.1:10709-20973 GCA_002426495.1 Thermacetogenium sp. UBA5472 | reverse complement strand
TAAAAGAAAGCGTATTGGATAGGTACCCGCATATCAGGCCAGCCCATTTGTGCAATAACTGAGTCATCTTGATAGGCTACAAGGCTGTGGATGATGCTCTGGGGATGAATCACTGCTTCAATGTGGTCATAATCTATCCCAAACAGCCATCTAGCCTCGATTATTTCCAGTCCCTTATTCATCAGAGTAGCAGAATCAATGGTGATTTTATCCCCCATCTGCCAGGTGGGATGACGCAGAGCCATTTCCGGAGTTATTCTATCCATATCTTCCCCTGGCATTTTCCGAAAAGGCCCCCCGGAACCGGTGATAATCAATTTTTCTACAGCTGCAGTTTGATCTAAACACTGAAAAATAGCTGAGTGTTCGCTATCCACAGGTATAATCTGCACTCCATTTTTATGGGCAGCTTCCATCACCAAGCTGCCTCCTGCTACCAGGGTTTCTTTATTGGCCAAAGCGACCTGCTTTTTGCAGGAAATGGCCTCCATAGTAGGAATCAGCCCTGCTAAGCCACTAACAGCGATAAGAATGAGATCCACATCAGGCAACCGTACAAGCTCCAGCAGCCCATCAACACCTGATAGACAACAGATATCATCCGAACCATCCAGTCTTTGTTTCAGCTCAAGAGCCGCATCCTGATCCTCAACAGCCACATAGGGTACTTTATTGATTTTAGCCTGCTGCTCCAGCAGATCAATATTTTGACGCGCCGCAATTCCCTGTACCTGCAAATCAGCGGCATGCCATGATACCACTTCTAGTGCTTGTCTACCAATAGAACCGGTGGAACCTAAAATAACAATATTTTTTTTCATCTTTTTCAATCCTTAACTATATTCTGTAAAAGCCTTATAAGTAATTACAACAGCAGGTCCTAAAATAAATCCCCAGATACCAAACAATGCATAACCAACATAGATAGAGATCAATGTTGTCAATGGGTGGAGGCCAATTCTATCACCAACCACTTTTGGCTCCAGGATTTGCCTGATCACAATAATTATACCATAAAGGATCAGCAGCCCTAATCCGAAAGCAGGACTCCCAGTAAAGAAAGCCCAGATCGCCCAGGGGATAAATATCGCACCAGGCCCGACAATAGGCAGCAGATCCAATAAAGCCATTATGATGGCTAATATATGAGCATATTCGACTCCAAGAATAGAAAGGCCGATCAGTGATATAAAACCGGTGATGGAGATCAGCACTAGGATTGCTTTGATGTAACCATGTAATGCTTTCTGTAAACCAATGCCAATCCTGCGCGCACCTGCCATCCAGCTATCAGGGAGCCACCTTTCAGCCAAAGCTATCATACCGGTTTTAATCTCTTCATGATCACGAGCAAAAAAGAAGCTGGCAATGATCATCAATACCAGCACAATTAAATACTCTGGCAATGCTGCGATAAAATTAAATACCTGGGCTAACAGGCCAGATATTCCACCCCTTACCACATCCAGCCCCCCCCAGAGCTCATTCCAGGCATCCTGAATATAACTGGAGGGTAAATGGAGCCTTTGCAAAATTCTCTGCAAACTATCCATAGCACTGTTTAAATTCAACTCATTAGACAGGGAACTCAGCATTATGGTGAGATCCACCAATTCAGCAATGATATTAGAAGCCAACAAATATAAAAATACTCCGATTATAACCAGAAAAACAATGAGTACAACCAGAGTAGTGGGTGTCTTGGCAAAATGAAATTTATATTCAAAAAGGTCAATAACCGGCTTGACCAAGACTGCTATCACATAAGCAATAAGTAAGGGAAGGAGCAGTTTGATGAGTGTAGCAAACATAGAGGCCAATAGCGGCCAGAAATATTGCGCAAATAAAAAGATCCCAGCCCCTAATAACAATACAATTACAATTTTTAAGAGAACAGTCAGTACTTTTTCTAGTGATGGAGACAATTTTTCACTCCTTAAGGCAACAGTATCTTAATGAACAAATATGCGACAGGTCCGGTAAAAAGAATGCTGTCCAATCGGTCAAGAACACCTCCGTGTCCTGGTATAATATTCCCCGAATCCTTTATTTCGCCCATTCTTTTCAGAGATGATTCAACAAGATCGCCGATTTGGGCAACAAACCCTATAATAATAGCCAGCAAGATAATTTTTTGCAAAGTAAGAATTGGACAAATCACCTGAAACACAGCTGCCGTAACAACGCAAAAAATTATACCCCCGGCACAACCTTCCCATGTCTTACCTGGGCTTAACTTTGGGCATAAAGCTCGACTGCCAAAAAGACGGCCGATAAAATAAGCGCCGATATCGCAGGCCCAAGTAAGAATGATTACCAAAAGCAGATATTGCAATCCAAAGGGGCTTAAATTCCGAATCAAAATAAAATGGGATAATAAAAGACTGATATAACCACTGCCCAAATATGAAGCGGCAAGATCACTTACTCCCAACCTGGGATAATTAAAAACTAAGAGCATCATGTGCATGATCAACAAAAATATCACACCGAAAAAAAGATATTCATATTCATGACCATCAGGTGCAAAATAAGCCAAGAGAGGAAACAAAAGCGCACTTCCGTAAAACGGGAGCCGAGGAACCAGCAGATCAATCCTGCGCAAGATCCTTTGTAATTCATATGCACAAAAAAAAGCCAAAACAATAATAAATAATAAAAGTGGTAAGCCACCAAGATATATAAATAATATAATGACAGGTATACCTATTAAAGCGCTGATTATTCTTTGCCAAAACAAATCCACTATAGGCCTCCGAAACGACGTTCTCTACATTGGTAGGAAAGCAAAGCTTTTAGGAACTCCTCTTTATCGAAATCAGGCCAGTAGACACTGGTATGGTAGAACTCAGTATAAGCAATCTGCCATAATAAATAATTGCTGATGCGCAGCTCTCCAGCCGGCCTGATTAAAAGGTCCGGATCAGGTAAATCACTGGTATAGAGATATTTTTGTATACTCTCTTCAGATATTTGCTGTGGATCAATTTGACCATCTACCGCCAATTGAGCGATCCTGCGGGTGGCATCAACGATCTCTGTTCTGCCCCCGTAGTTCAAAGCAATATTTAAAATTAGTTTCTTATTATTAGCTGTCAACTTATGGGCGCGATTTATTTCATACTGGGCTAATGGCTGAAGCTCACCCAATCGACCGATTGCTCGTATCTGTACCTGCTCTTTATGCAACTGGTCAAGTTCTTTTTGAATATACTCGTACAACAACCCCATTAGGGTATTTATTTCTTCCTGAGGCCTTTTCCAGTTCTCTGTGGAAAAGGCAAAAACACTAAGAATCCTGATCCCTAAATCCAGACAAAATTCCACAGAAGAGCGCAGTGACTCCATGCCAGCCCGATGTCCCTCGCTCCTGGAAAATCCTTTTTCTTGAGCCCAGCGACCATTTCCATCCATAATAATGGCTACATGATATGGCAAACGATTAAGTTTTATATTTTTCCTTGTATCATTTCTTTTGTTTTCGGATACATTATCTTTGCTGGTATTTTTCATTTAAAATGCCGCCTCTGTTTTATAGCTTAGAAAAAACCCCCTCTAGAGGGGGTAGAAAAAGTATTTGTCTTATTCTTCAATAATTGCATCATTTGGACATTCATCAATACAGGTTCCGCAGTCTTCACACTTTTCATTGTCAATTGTATAAATGTCGTCCTTTTCAGAAATTGCATCGTTTGGGCATTCTTCGATACAGGTACCACAAGCCTCACATTTATCGGCAATAATCTTATAAGCCAATCTATTTTCACCTCCTTGTCAAATTGATGGGTCATCTGATGGATCATTATAATACTCATCACTTATGACCAATTCTACAATTCCTTTATCGAGTACCCGTTGACGTACAATTCTACTGATGCCCTTGGATTGATGATAAGTGTAGATGCTGCTTACACGGTACCCGCTCTTTTGCAATATCGAACAACCCTCTTCTTGGGTAAGCCCGAGCACATCTGGCACCTGTCCTATACATTCCATTTCTACCCTCGTTTTATATTTCCATTATTTCTTTTTCTTTTGCTGCGGCAACTTCATCGATTTTTTTAGTATATTTATCTGTCAGCTCCTGAGTATCATTAAGATACCTTTTTGCCATATCTTCCGAAATATCTCCCTTTTTTTCTAATCCTTTGATCTGATCATTGATTTCTCGCCTCAGATTACGAATAGCTATACGGCCTTCTTCTGCTTTTTTATGGAGTACCTTGACAAGATCCTTCCGCTTTTCCTCGGTTAATGTGGGAACAGTCAACCTGACCACATTACCATCACTAATCGGATTGATCCCTAAATCTGATTTCAAGATCGCCTTCTCAATCTGGGGCATCATATTCTTGTCCCAGGGCTGAATTACTAGAAGTCGGGGTTCTGGCACTGTGACAGTAGCCATCTGGTTAACAGGTGTCGGAGTGCCATAATAATCCACAAACACATTTTCCAGCAGGCTCGGTGTTGCCCTTCCCGCCCGCATTGTAGAATAGTCTTTCACAAGAAGTTCCACTGACTTCTTCATCCTATTTTCGGTCTGCTTTAACGCATTATCCATTATTATTGTCCCTCCCTACAACAGTACCGATCCTTTCACCCATAACAGCTTTCAATACATTGCCCTTATCTGTTAGCCCAAAAACAATAATCGGTATTTTATTATCCATACAAAGGGAAGCAGCGGTGGAATCCATTACCCCTAAACCGTTCTTCAATACATCCATATACTGCAATTCCGTTAATTTTTGGGCAGTTGGATTAGTTTTAGGATCAGAATCGTATACCGCATCCACATTTTTAGCCATCAATATAACTTCGGCTTCTATTTCTGCCGCACGAAGAGCTGCTGTGGTGTCTGTTGTAAAATAGGGATTACCGGTGCCTCCTGCAAAGATAACCACACGTCCCTTTTCTAGATGGCGAATTGCCCTACGCCTGATATAAGGTTCTGCAACCTCCCGCATTTCAATAGCTGTTTGCACTCGGGTATCCACATTCTCATTTTCCAGGGCATCCTGCAGGGCTAGGGAGTTGATCACTGTAGCGAGCATTCCCATATAATCGGCTGTAGCCCGATCCATACCTTTAGTACTGCCTGCCACACCTCGCCAGATATTGCCGCCGCCAACGACAATTGCCACCTGAACACCTTTTTCATATACCTCTTTTACTTCTAGTGCAATTTTTTGCAGTATAGCATGGTCGATACCATATTCATTATCACCTGCTAGAGCCTCACCACTAAGTTTGAGAATTACCCTTCTATACTTAGGAGCTTCCATGGGGAAACCTCCTATCCTCCCAAATTTTATTCTACGTTGAATATGAAAATCCTTTCTTGCGTACAAATATTTTACCTTTCTTCGCCTAACTTAAAGCGGCAAAAGCGGTTGACTACAATATTTTCTCCTAATTTGGCAATATATTCACTGACCAAATCCTGTACTGTTTTCTCAGAGTCTCTAATATATAGCTGCTCCAATAGGCAGATATCTTTATAAAACTTTTCTATTCTGCCGTTGACAATTTTTTCTATCACTTTTTCAGGTTTACCATCATTCCTTGCCTGTATCTCTAAGACACTTTTTTCAGCATCGATTGTTTCCTGAGGCACATCACTGCGCCCCACATATGTGGGATTAGCAGCTGCTACTTGCATAGCCAGTTCCTTGCATAATGTATGATAATCATCAGTCTTGGCTACAAAGTCTGTTTCACAGTTTACTTCAATCAGAACGCCAATTTTACCTCCGGCGTGAATATATGATTCGACTAAGCCTTCCCCTGTAACCCTTCCTGCCTTTTTAGCTGCAACGGCAAGCCCCCGCTCTCGCAGATAGACAATTGCCTTTTCCATATCCCCGCCCGACTCTTGAAGCGCTTTCTTACAGTCCATAATTCCTGAACCTGTCCGCTCACGCAGCTCTTTAACTAACTCAGCTTTAATCAAAAGGATCCCTCCTGAGGCCTTATTATTATTCTTATTCTTTTTGTTATTTTTGTTCTTTGTTCTCTTTTTGCTGTTTTGGCATGTGCTCTTCTTTTTCTTCTTCTGTCTGCTCTCCTTGTTTCGCCTCTAAAATGGCATCTGCCATCTTTGATGTAAGCAGTCGCACTGCCCTGATAGCGTCATCATTTCCTGGTATAACATAATCAATTTCATCAGGATCGCAGTTTGTATCTATGATACCTACAGTAGGTATTCCAAGCTTGCGTGCTTCCCGCACTGCGATCTGCTCTTTTCTGGTATCGATTATAAAAACTGCCCCGGGAAGGCTTTTCATATCTTTGATGCCCTTTAGAAATCGATTTAGTTTTTCCTTTTCTGTTTTGAGCTTTGTTACCTCTTTTTTAGTAAGCAGCTCAAAATGTCCCGATTCCTCCATCTCTTCCAATTCCCGCAGCCTATCAACTCGTTTTCTGATAGTCTGGAAATTGGTCAACATCCCCCCGAGCCATCTGATATTTACATAGAACATTCCGCATCTTTCAGCTTCTTCACGCACTGAGTCCTGGGCTTGTTTTTTGGTGCCGACAAACAGTACGCTTTTCCCGTCAGCCACTACATCTTTCATAAAATTGCAGGCTTCATCAATCCTTTTAACAGTCTTCTGCAGATCGATAATATAAATGCCATTGCGCTCCGTAAAAATATAGGGTGCCATTTTAGGATTCCACCGCCTGGTCTGGTGCCCAAAATGTACCCCTGCCTCGAGCAGTTGTTTCATTGTTACTACCGCCATAATAAAAATACCTCCTTGTGGTTTTTCCTCCGCTGCCTTCATAACCGGACGGACCCGTAGGACCCCCGTCCAGCTCGCTTTCAGCAGCGTGTGTTTTTTTCATTCGCTAGTATACCACATAATAGCAGTATCAAGCAACGTAAACCAGCTAATTATTGAATAAATCAAACTTAAAGGCACCTTTGTGGCAAAGGTGCCTATTCTTTCTAACTAATATTTTTTCTTTTTATTTGCGTAACTAATTCTACTTCTTTGCACCCCAGATTGAGCTTTTTGGCTATCTCTTCATTACTTAAACCCTGTTCAGCCAATTTCATCATTTTGCTATATTTTTCTCCATCATCGATTCGTTGTTCTGGTTGTTCTGGTTGTTCTCTTTGCTCTGTCTTATGATTACTATTATTTTGGGGTGCTTGTGGCCTTCTATTCGTATTACGGGATCTGCCTCTTCCTGAATTCTTCTGCTGCCTATCTTTGCCTCGACTTGAATCCTTTACATCTCTATTATTAGAATTATTTGCATGTGAGTTGTGTTCCAATTTAGCAACAGAATCCCGTACCAGTTTTACTTGATTATCAATCCTTGATACCGCGCTGTCTGTTTGCTTTTTTGCGGTATCCAGCATGTTCTCCATCTCTTTTCTGTACCGCTGTATTTCAGTATAGAGCTCATCAATCCTCTCTAGTTCCTCAGTTATCTGTTTCAGTTTGAGATCCCGTCGATCACGCCAGATAACCACAAAAACCGCAATGATGATACTTACAACCAGCAGCGATAAAATAATAATTAAATATTCCATCTCTTGCAAAAACACCTCTTAATTAAATTTTCAAATCAAACAATTGACCTGGATATTACTCAAATATCCCTGTCCCCCAGGCCTCGCTCTTTTCCTCCTGCGAAATTTAATGCTTTCTTTTGGCGATACAGCCCTATTATTCCGCCCCCTAATCCAGCCCTCTCCCGTTGGGTGAGCTGGGAGTAGCTAAATCCTACAGATAAACCTCCTCTCCTCTAAACTGAACACTCTGTAGTTCTGATTGTGTTAACATATCCTCCGGCGTTTAATGTAAAAAAGCAAGCCTTTCCTAATTAAACTTCTCTCCCCAAACCTTTTTTCCTGCCTGTGAACAGTTTATGCTTCATTCTCCAAACTATTAATCAGTCTTTAAACTTTCTTCATGGCCTGCGGCATAATAGCCCAACAGGTATGCTATGCAAACAAAAGAGTGAAAGCAAAAAAAACGCTTTCACAATAGATTCTAAATAGATTCACCTATCATCAATCTATATTCTTCTCTTTTTGCAATCCATCTTGTTTAGTTCATCCAAAAGGCTATCATTGAGGACCCGTATATAGGTACCCTTCATACCTAAAGATTTTGACTGGATCACATTGGCGCTTTCCAGTTTGCGCAGAGCATTGACGATGACAGAACGAGTAATTCCCACCCGATCAGCAACACGGCTGGCCACAACTAATCCTTCTGAACCCTCTAATTCGTTAAGAATATGAATTACCGACTTTAACTCTGAAAATGACATTGCTTTCAAAGCAATCTGAACATTTGCCGTATTTTTATCCTCAGTCTCAGCACGCTTTACTTTGAGAAGCATAACCCCCATACCAACCACCATAGCCCCAAATTCGGCTAGAATTAATGCCTCATCTGTAATTTTTTTTGCGGCACTGGCTAATGCTATTGTTCCCAAGCGTTCTCCCCATCCATAGATAGGGAGAACCGCAACATAGCGTTCCGGGAGAGGGCATTCGTTTGGCGAAAAAATGCAGGAGCTTTCCGTATCAGTCATAATGTTCTGTGTGTCTAAAATCGAGAGTAACTTCTGATTATAGCTTTCAGGAAAACGTTCGCTAAAAGCTAAAACATGCTGTATATTACTGCAAGAATTCTGATCCCATAAATGGCAGCCCAGGACCTTACCTCTACGCCCTATTATGTATACATTGGCCTGGACATTTTGGCTAATAACCTGTGCCATATTAGGAAAATCAGGCACATCTTCATCTTCTTTAAGAAGACTTTTTAGAGAGCAACTCTTTTTCAACAGTGACTCCATAGTTACCCCTCCCCCTGGATCCCATTTAAAGAATATAACCGCTTAAATTACCGTCAGCAACTAATCCTCCTATACGCTCAGATACATAATTCTTATCAATTACTATCTTTTTCTGGTGTAGTTCAGATGCTTGAAAAGATAAGTCCTCCAGCACTTTTTCCAAAATGGTATGCAGACGTCTTGCTCCAATATTCTCAGCTTGAGTATTGACAATATAGGCCATTTCCGCAATCTCTTCTAAAGCGTCTGTGGTGAATTCTATATCCACCCTTTCTGTCTGCAATAATGCTGTGTACTGGCGGATCAAAGAATTATCAGGCTCTCTTAGGATCCTCAATAAATCATTTCTTTCCAGTGATTGTAATTCAACACGGATAGGGAAACGCCCTTGCAACTCCGGTATCAGATCTGATGGTTTGGATACGTGAAAGGCACCCGCAGCTATAAATAACATATAGTCTGTTTTTACTGGCCCATGCTTAGTCATCACTGTCGAACCTTCGATTATCGGTAAGATATCCCGCTGCACTCCACCACGTGAAACATCAGGGCCTGAGGTGTTTTCTCTACCAGAGATTTTGTCGATTTCATCTAGGAATATAATCCCACTCTGTTCGGCCCGCTCGATTGCCTGAGAGATCACCTCATCCATATCCACCAAATTCTGTGCTTCTTCCTGTGCTAGAATGCGTCGGGCATCCCGGACTGTTACAGAACGCTTCTTTCTTTTCTTGGGAAGAAAATTTCCCAGCATATCCTGTACATTGATACCCATTTCCTCCATGCCCCCCAGAGAAAAAACATCCAGGGATTGCTGGTGGCTTTCTTCAATTTCAATCTCAATCTGGCGTTCCTCAAGAACTCCGGATCGCAATTCTTGGGCAACCTTTTCCCTGAACATGCGGGTATTCTGCTCGTTAGTGTCAATCTCTACCTTTTCTTCTTTCTCACTCATTTCCCCAAATAATAAGCTCAGTGGATTTTGTGTGGGTTTACGGCCTTTGGAAGAGGGTACAAGTATATCTAAAATTCTTTCTTCTGCAAGCCTATCTGCCTTTTCACCAACCTCAGATACTTTTTCTTGTTTAACCATTCTAATAGCCACTTCGATGAGGTCGCGCACCATGGATTCGACATCTTTCCCTACATAACCCACTTCTGTAAATCTAGTCGCTTCTACCTTGACAAAAGGAGCCTTGACAAGTTTAGCCATTCGTCGCGCAATCTCTGTTTTTCCCACACCGGTTGGACCAATCATGATGATGTTCTTCGGTATGATTTCATCCTGTAAGTCCTGTGGGAGTCGACGCCTGCGATACCTGTTGCGCAAGGCGACAGCAACCGCTCTTTTTGCTTCTTGCTGCCCAACAATAAAGCGGTCCAATTCTGCCACAATCTGCTGTGGGGTTAATTCATCCACCTGATCTCCACCTCT
>DIQC01000051.1:0-10516 GCA_002426495.1 Thermacetogenium sp. UBA5472 | reverse complement strand
TATGTTCATTTGTATAAATACATATGGAAGCAGCAATTTCCATAGCAGATTGTACTATCTCCTCCGCTTCCAATGATGTATGTTTATTCAATGCTCGCGCAGCAGCTAATGCATATGACGAGCCCGAACCCACAGAAGCAATGCCATCATCAGGCTCAACAACCTCGCCACTTCCGGAAATAATCAAGAGGTTCTCTCGATCTGCCACAACCAAAAGTGCCTCCAGACGCCGGAGATTCCTGTCCAAACGCCAATCCCGAGCTAATTCTACCGCTGCTCTCCTTAAATTCCCATGGTATTCTTCAAGCTTCTGCTCAAATCTATCAAAGAGGGCAAGGGCGTCAGCCACGGAACCTGCAAAACCAGCCAGTATCTGGCCATGATATAATTTCCTAACCTTACAGGCATGAGCCTTTATAATGGTATTGTTGCCAAATGTAACCTGGCCATCTCCACCTATGGCCACTTCTTCGCCTTTTTTTACACATATTATGGTTGTTCCTGTCAGCATTTTAACTCCTTTCTGTCCGTTCCTTAGCCCGTGGATGTGCTTTGTCATAGACTGCCTTAATTCTTTCCCCTGTTACATGAGTATAAATCTGAGTGCTGGACATTCTGGAATGCCCCAGAAGTTCCTGTAAGGAACGAAGATCCGCGCCACCTTCCAGAAGATGTGTGGCAAATGTATGCCGCAAGGAGTGAGGTGTCAGGTTCCTGTTGGGGGCTACCTTTTTTAAATATTTGGTGATGATGCCATAAGCACCTCTGGTTGTTAACCTCTTCCCTCTCCAATTAACAAAAAGCGGGTCTGTGGGAGATGCAATTTTATTGCCGCAGAGCAACCGCCAACTTTCATTTATATATCTTTGCAAGGCAACAAAAGCATAGGTGCCAATGGGAACAATACGCTCCTTTTGCCCCTTGCCTTTAACACGCAGAACGGCCTGTTCAAATTCCACATCTCCCAGGTTGATTTGCACTGCTTCACCTATGCGGATACCAGAACTATACAGCAGTTCCAGCAATGCATGATCACGAAGGCCTAGTTTCCCTTTTTTACCCGGATTATCTAAAAGTATCTCCACCTCACCTGAATAGAGAAGCCGAGGCAAAGACTTTGTTTTTTTGGGTGTTCGAATCAGTAGCATAGGATTGCTATCGATTTTACCTGCCTGACACAGATACCTAAATAATGACCGCAGACAAGCTAACTTGCGTGAAATGGTGCTGCGGGCATAACCCGCTTCATATAATTGAGAAAGGTAATTCCGTATAATTCTTAAATTGACCTCTGCTGGTTCAGCTACTTTTACTGAAGCAAGATATTGGCAAAAACGCTTCAGATCAGAGCTGTAGGCAAGGACAGTATGCTCACTTAGGTTTTTCTGCGTTTTTAAATATTTAATAAAATCAGCGCAGATTTGCTGCCAGATTTCCATCAGGAATATTACCTCTTTTCAAGTAAAATATAGCATACCATATCTTTCCTGACAAGTACTTATTCTAATTTTGCAATAAATTGGGACCAGGAGGATAGTGCTCTATCTGCTATGGCTTTTATCCTATGGCGCTTAGGTAATTTTTTGGATAGTGGAGGAAATAGGCCAAAATTGACGTTCATCGGCTGGAAATCCAAGCTAACAGATGTGGCTACATACCAGCAAAGAGCTCCGTGGGCTGATTCCTGTGGTGGGATTAAAGGTTCCTTCCCTTGTGCCAGGTAAGCACTGTTGATTCCTGCTATCAAACCACTGGCCGCAGATTCTACATAACCCTCGACACCAGTTATCTGCCCTGCACAGATTATTTCCGGTGCCCTCTTCATCTGCAGTGTCGGTTGTAATAGCATAGGGCCATTCAAAAATGTGTTTTTATGCATGACACCAAAGCGTAAAAACTCAGCATTGTCTAATCCGGGGATCATCCTAAAGACGCGCTTTTGTTCACTCCATTTTAGTTGGGTTTGAAAACCCACAAGGTTATAAGTAGTCCCCAGGGTATCATCCTGACGCAGTTGAACCACGGCATATGGTTCCTTGCCTGTACGAGGATCAATTAAACCCACCGGTTTGAGTGGACCATAGCGCAGAGTATCAAATCCACGCCTCGCCATGACTTCCACAGGAAGACACCCCTCAAAAAAGAGCCCCCTTTCAAAGGCTTTGGGGTCATTTACTTCAGCTGACACTAGATTCTCCCAAAATAATTTATATTCCTCTTCATTGAGTGGGGCATTGAGGTAATCGGCAGCTCCTTTATCATAGCGGGATTGCCTAAAAACAAGCTTTGTATTGATGGAATCTACCGAAACAAGTGGGGCAACAGCATCATAAAATGAGAGATACTCCTCCCCTGTCAGGGAGGCTAAACTGCCGCTAAGAGCATCAGAGGACAGGGGCCCTGTAGCGATAATCAGTGGGCGGTGTTCGGGAATCTGTACAACTTCCTCCCGCAACAGTTTAATCCGTGGATTTTCACTTATAGATTCAGTCATTAGCTCAGCAAAATGAGTTCTATCTACAGCCAGGGCGCCCCCAGCAGGCACAGCGCTTTTTTCTGCACACTGCATGATCAATGAATCTGCCATTTTCATCTCTTCTTTAAGCAGGCCGACGGCATTGGATAGAGAAGTCGCCCGCAGAGAATTACTGCAGACAAGTTCTGCAAGCAGGTCGGTATGGTGTGCCGGAGTAGTCTTTAAGGGACGCATCTCATAGAGGGTGACCTCTGCGCCTAGGCGGCTCGCCTGCCAGGCAGCCTCACACCCGGCCAGACCTCCACCGATAATAAATATTGATCCCATCAATCCACCTCTGAAGCAGAGGATTGTTCACCCTGCTGTAATGTTTTTTTACAATTGGGGCAATATAGGTTTCTATTTTTTCCTTTGTAAACCAGGAAATGTTTGCATACCGAACAATATTCGGATGCGGGTTGATCCCACGTGCTAAAGTCGCACTCCGGATAATTGATACATCCGTAAAATATTCTTCCTTTACGGGTCCTGCGCACAACAATTTTCCCCTTACAGCGGGGACATATAACACCAGTATCCTCAATAAAGGGCTGAGTATGACGACAATCAGGAAACCCGGGACAGGCTAGAAATTTACCGTACCTTCCTTGTTTTACTTTGAGATTCTGGCCACATTTAGGGCATGTTTCCTCACTGATTTCCTCCTCAATTGGAATCACCTCAATCTCTTTTTCCGCATGAAGTAGATCCTTCTCAAAGGGTTCGTAAACCTCTTTCACCACATCCTGCCATCTGTATACCCTTTCCTCCACCAGATCAAGCCTTTTCTCCAACTCAGCTGTGAATTCCACATCAATGATCCGATTAAAGTACTCTTTCAATAGACCTACTACGATCTGGCCTAATTCAGTGGGATAAAGAATCTTTTTTTCCATACAGACATAACCGCGGCTCTGAATTGTGGCGATAATCGGAGCATATGTGCTCGGCCTGCCGATGCCGTTTTCCTCTAATGTCTTGACCAGGCTTGCTTCTGTATAACGAGCAGGCGGTTGAGTAAAGTGCTGTTTTGGCTCAAACTTTATTAAATCTAATTTACTCCCCTGCTCAACTGCAGGCAGCAGTGATTCATCAACTTCGGCTTCAGTGTAGATGCGCATAAAACCGGGGAATTTGACAACAGATCCACTTGCCCGGAAAGTGAAATCATTCCCTTCGATTTCCAGCGTTGTTACCTCAAGCAGCGCAGGTTTCATTTGACTTGCCAGAAAACGCTCCCAGATCAACTTATATAATCTATACTGGTCCCGAGACAGGTGGTCTTTAATGTGCTGCGGAGCGTGCGTTATCTCAGTAGGACGTATGGCCTCATGGGCCTCCTGCGCCCTGGGAGATACCTTATAAGTAGGTGGTTTTGGCGGCACATATTCAGGGCCAACTGCCTCTGCGATATAATCACGAGCAGCAGACTGAGCTGTATCTGAAATCTTTGTGGAATCAGTTCGCATATAAGTGATCAGTCCTGTTACTCCCTCTTTACCTATGTCCAACCCTTCATACAACTGCTGAGCGATTCTCATAGTTTTTTTAACGGGGAAATTTAGCTTACGGCTGGCATCCTGCTGAAGAGTGCTTGTTGTAAAAGGAGGGGCTGGGTTTCGCTTGCGCTCTCGTTTTGTTACCTTACTCACAATAAAAGAAACGCCATCCAGCTCCTCAAGAACTTTATCAACTTCTTCTTGAGTAGTCAGTGCTATTTTATCCTTCCCTTTACGCACCAACTGCGCCTCTAAATTGCCATTTACGGCTTTAAAATGACCTGTAATACTCCAATATTCCTCTGGCTGGAAGTCGTTAATCTCCTGTTCTCGTTCACATATCAGTCGCACTGCCACTGACTGCACCCTACCGGCGCTCAATCCTTTCTTTACTTTACGCCACAAAAGAGGGCTGAGCTTATAACCTACCAGGCGATCCAAAATTCTTCTGCCCTGCTGAGCTTCAATCCTGCCTTTATCTAGTTGGCGAGGCTTTTTCACCGCTTCTTTCAAGGCATTTTTGGTAATTTCACGGAATTCAATTCTGCACTTTTTATCCTCTGGTATCCCCAACACATTCATCAAATGCCAGGCAATAGCCTCCCCCTCCCTATCTGGGTCAGGGCCTATGAGAACCCGATCAGACTTCTTTGCCGCAGCACGAAGTTCTTTGATCACATCCCCTTTACCACGTATGGTAATATATTTTGGAGTGTAATCGTTCTCTGCATCCACACCTAGACGGCTTTTGGGGAGATCCCGAACATGCCCTAAAGATGCCTTCACAGAGTATTGTTTTCCTAAAAATTTGCCGATCGCCCGGGCTTTGGCCGGAGATTCCACAATAATCAGTGTTTTTGCCATATTGTTATCACCTTTTTTGATCAAGTTCTGCTCTTGGATTAATAAAATAGTCACCAGGTAGCTGCTTGACTAAACCTTTAAATTCAAGCAAGGTTAAAATAGATCCTACTTCTGATACTGATAAGCCAGTCATTTCCACCAACTGATCCATATGTATCGGTTCTATACTGAGCTTTTGTAAAACACAAGATTGTTCAAGTGTTAAGCTGGATTCAACATGTTTTTTTGACGAAGTTTCAGGTAACTTGACACAGGTTAAATATGGAAACTCTTCGCTGATATCCTCCGCACTGGCAACCAACTTTGCGCCTTGCTTAATCAACTTGTTTGTTCCCCGACTGTGTTCACTGGTTACCGGACCTGGTACAGCAAATACCTCCCTATCCTGATCCAATGCATTAAAGGCAGTGATCAATGCTCCGCTCCGTTCCCCCGCCTCCACCACTAGAGTTCCCATAGAAATGCCACTGATGATCCTGTTGCGGATAGGAAAGTTCTGCGCCACTGGCGGTGTATCAGGAGGAAACTCACTGAGCACACAACCCTTTTCCTGGATGCTCTCCTTTAATTTATTATTTTCCCGTGGGTAGCAGATATTGATTCCACATCCTAAAACTGCAAGTGTGTAACCTCCCGCTGCCAGTGCCCCTTGATGAGCGGCTGTATCAACCCCTCGAGCCATGCCGCTGATCACTCCCCATCCCAGCTCAACTAAATCCTGGGATAGCCTATAGGCAACTGCTTTACCATAAGTAGTGGCACGTCTTGACCCTACAACAGCGATTAAAGGCATCTCCGGTTCAGGCAGCCTACCCTTAGTATAAATAATTGCCGGAGGATCCGCAATTTGGGAAAGATTATCTGGGTATGCCTCTTCCCCAAGCAAAGTAACAGTAATCCCTCTGGACTGCAAGTCTTTAGCCGCCTTCTCCGGGTTAACTGCACTGCGCCTCTGGATGACACGTTCAACAGACTTTTGAGTGAGACGAGGTACCCTTTTCAGTTCCGCTGCACTGGCATCTAAAACCGCCTTTCCTGCAGGAAAATAGCGATAAAGACGGAGCAAACTAATAGGCCCTAAATTAAGTGCAATTTGCAGCGCTGCCCAGCAGTATCGATCATCCACTCTCATCCTCTCCCTTTGCGATTCTCCAAGGGTCAAACTGTAGACATTGATATAATTGCTCTATATGAATAAATTGAGAGATTTCGCTTGCCTGACCATCTAATACCAAATACCTTAATCATAATTGAAACTTTTGTCAATGGTATAATTGACATGACAAAAATAACCCTTATAAGTTCTTTGCATTTAGTTTGTATCATGGGGAAGTTAAATATCAACCTCCGGATGAAAATAAAGTATTTATATACTAATAAGAAAGGTTTTTCTGCTTTATTGTAGAATGTAATAATTTTGAGGGTTTTATTTTGGGGGGGGGAGAGTGATTCATATAAAACAAAGGGCTGACAAAAAAAAATACCTGATATGACAGATTATTTATAAGAGAAGGAGGAAACATATTTGAAAAAAAGACTAGTTTTATTATGTCTTGTTGCCGTCTGTTCATTGGCATTGTTAGCTGCAGGATGCGGCGGTTCAGAAACCTCATCACAGGATGGGGACACCATAAAAATCGGGTTTCTGGGGGGCAAAACCGGTAACCACGCCCATTACGGGATTGAAACCTTAAAAGGGATGGAAATGGCCGTAGAGAAAATTAATAATGAAGGCGGAGTGCTGGGGAAAGATATAGAAATTGTAGAAGGTGATCACGGTAGCAACATTTCCCAAGCAGTCAGCGTTACTCAGAAGCTGATCACCCAGGGGGTTTCAGCTATTGTGGGAGACCCGACAACAGGGATCACCAAGTCGGTTGCCCCCATTTGCCAGGAAAATGAGCTCATCCTCATGTCCGCTGGTGCAGTAGGTACCGGAGTGCTGGAAATCGGAAACTATATTTTCAGAGATTGCCTGCCTGATGTGGTGGCAGCACCCGGACAGGTAAAATACCTATCTGAAGAGCTGGGTTGGGAAAACGTGGCACTGGTTACAACCACCGGCCTTGACTACAGCGAATCCTTGACAGATATCTATCGTCCGGCACTAGAGGAGTATAGACTCGAGATAGTAGCTGAAGAGACGATTATGGAAGGTGACACCAACTTCAGCGCTGTTGTGACTTCTCTCTCCTCAAAGGACTTTGACGGAGTTATCTTCACAGGTTATTACACCGAAGGTGGACTCTTCTTGAAAGAAATGCGTAAACAGGACATGCAGCAGGTAATAGCCGGCGGAGACGGGCTGCTGGGTAAAGAGTTGTATGAGTTGGGTGGTGAAGCGGCAGAAGGCAGCATGGTTTATACTGGATTTGCCGTGGATATGGACAGAGCATCTGAAAAGACCAAGGCTTTCATTGAGGAGTACAAAGCAAATAATGATGATAATATTCCCGATATGTTTGCTGCCCAGGGTTATGACGCCGTAATGTGGCTAGCCGATGCTATAGAGGAAGCGAACAGTAGCGATCCTACCGAATTCAGGGAGACTTTGGTCAAGACCGAGAATTGGGAGGGTGTAACAGGTGTCATCACCCTGGATGAAAACAGAGAGCCTATTAAGAATCCTGTTTATATCCTGGAGGTCAAGGACAGTCAATTTTCAGTAGCGGGTGCCATCGACATCAACAGTTAATAAATTGTTAGCAGCCAGTTAACCTGGCGCTTATCCGAGATAGCAATGGATTAAAGGGAACTATGCCCGAAAAAGTTTAGCAAAGTATTTTTTTGGTGCAGGCAAGAGAAACCGTCCCCTTGCCTGCACTTTAACCTAATTGGAAGGCGGCATAATCAATGGAACAGTTCCAAGTATTTCTTCAGCTCCTACCACAGCAATTAGTTAACGGCATCACTCTTGGAGCTACCTATGCCTTAATTGCTCTAGGCTATACGATGGTTTATGGAATCATTCAGCTCATAAATTTTGCTCACGGGGAAATCTATATGATCGGTGCTTTCACCGGCCTTCTGTTGGTGGTTTACTTCAAGATAAACTTTTTTGTAGCCATTATAGGTGCGATTCTGCTCTGTGTGCCACTTGCTATGCTCATTGAAAGAGTGGCCTACCGCCCTTTGCGTGGCTCTACACGCCTTGCCACATTGATTTCTGCACTGGGAGTTTCCCTCTTCCTGCAAACCCTGATGACTCTGATTATGGGGCCAAACGCTCAAGGGTTCCCGGAGATTGTCAAGGACACAATCTACACTGTGGGTTCAGTGAGGTTCTCACTGGTGCAGATAGTTATTTTGTTGGTTTCCAGCATCTTCATGGTGGCCCTAACCCTGATCGTTAAATATACCAAAGTGGGCAAAGCTATGCGGGCAACATCAGAAAGTTATGAAACAGCCAATCTAATGGGGATTAACATAAATAGGATTATTTCCTACACCTTTGCTATCGGTGCTGCCCTGGCCGGTGCAGGGGGAGTTCTCGTGGGGATGTACTTCAATTCTATACACCCTATGATGGGAGTTATAGTCGGCTTGAAGTGTTTCTGTGCTGCTGTCCTGGGAGGTATCGGCAGCATCCCCGGAGCCATGCTCGGTGGAATGTTTCTAGGTGTGGCGGAAGTGATGGGAGTAGCACTAGGATTTGGCACCTATCGTGATGCCATCGCCTTTGCTCTTCTAATCCTTGTACTCCTGATCAAACCTACGGGGATTATGGGACGCCCCATTCAAAGGAAGGTGTAGGCCTATCATGGAATCAATATTCGGTTTTTTCAGTGATCCTTATATAAACCAGATCCTAACCCTGACCGGAGTCTATCTGATAACAGCACTGGGCCTCCACCTGATAACAGGCCTTACCGGCCTATTTTCCTTTGGACATGCCGGTTTTATGAGTATTGGAGCCTATACGGCTGCCCTACTGTCCCTTAATCTGGGAACTCCCTTCATCCTCAATGTTTTCATAGGAGGGCTTGCTGCTGGGCTGGCGGGAATGCTCTTGGCGTTCCCCTCCATGCGCCTGACAGGTGATTACCTAGGGATTACAACCCTGGGCTTTGCCGAGATTATCAGGATCGTTTTCATTAACCTGGATATAACAGGTGGTGCACGGGGTCTGGCCGGTATCCCGAGAGATACCAGTTTGGCCATAGTGCTAGTCATAGCGACCCTGTCGATCATCTGCATGTATTGTATTTACGACTCTCGCTTCGGACGTGCCCTTACCGCAATCAGAGAGGATGAACTGGCAGCAGAGGCAATGGGCATTAATGTTCTGTTTTACAAGGTCAAGATTTTCGCCACAGGCACATTCTTCGCCGGCATAGGAGGAGGGCTTTACGCACACCTGATACAGTACCTGAACCCCGCCGACTTCGGCGTATCCAGATCATTTGAACTATTGAACTACGTGGTGTTGGGAGGATTAGGTAGTGTACCAGGGACCATTTTGGGAACAACTGTTCTCTCTTTGGCTCCGGAGTTCTTACGATTTGTTCATGAATACCGGATGCTTATCTACAGCGCACTGATGGTGGCCATGATGATCTTCCGCCCCCATGGCCTTTTGGGTGGGATCAATTTCCGCAAACTGTTATTTGATCTTATACAGCGCATAAAGTCAAGAGTTACACTATCTAAGGACGCTAGGAGGGGACAATAAATTGACGGCGCTTCTAGAGTTGCAAAATATAACCATTCAATTCGGCGGCCTGATGGCTGTCGACCATGTCGACCTGAAAGTTAAGAAAGGCTGGATCAGCGCCCTTATCGGGCCAAATGGAGCGGGAAAGAGCACCATTTTCAACATGATTACAGGGCTTTACAAGCCTTCATCAGGAAAGATATGGTTTGATGAAAATGATATTACCAGATATAGAACCTACAAAGTCACCGCTCTGGGAATAGCGCGCACCTTTCAGAATATCCGTCTCTTTAAGACCCTGTCTGTCCTCGACAATGCCCGCATCGGGCGCCACTGCCGCGGCAGATCCGGGTTGCTCGGCGCAGTCGCCCGCTTTCCGGGCGTGAAAAAAGAGGAAAGAGAGATCGAAGATAGAGCATGTGAAGCCTTGCAAGTAGTTGATCTGCTGGATAAAAAAGATGAACTGGCCAAAAACCTCCCTTACGGCGAACAGCGCCGCCTGGAGATCGCCAGGGCATTAGCGGCCGACCCCGTCCTGCTGCTCCTTGATGAACCTGCCGCAGGGATGAACCCTCAGGAAAAAGGCGCACTGATGCAGATGGTAGAGAACATCAGGGAGATGGGCATCACCATCATGCTCGTGGAGCATGACATGAAGTTTGTCATGAACATCTCTGATCATGTGGATGTCCTCAATTATGGGCAAAAAATCGCCGCAGGCACCCCCTCTGAGGTACAAAACGACCCAGATGTCATCGAAGCCTATCTGGGAAAGGAGGTAGATTGAACATAATCTTTCATGGCAGCTATGAATATTTTTTAACTCAAACATATTGCATTTCCTTAATGTTATACTGGAATATATTAGCAAGATACTATGGGATGTTTTTTTGCTTCCTGCATCTACGCCGGCTTACCCTGCAAAGCAACGTTTTTATTCCTGTGGTTATGATCATTGTTTATGTTTATGATAATCTAAAAGTA